>DATFFX010000193.1:0-23148 GCA_035249825.1 Gemmatimonadales bacterium
AACGCTCGGCATGCGCTCGGTTGCCTTCCTTTCACGGATGACCCGTGCAGCCATGCAAGAGGTGCTGCAAAGCGATTTCATTCGCACCGCCCGTGCGAAAGGTCTGAGCCAGGGGCGGGTTGTGCTGTCACACGGCTTCCGGAACGCCCTGTTGCCAGTGGTCACGGTCCTGGGCCTCGATTTCGGCAGTTATCTCACCGGCTCGATCCTGACCGAAACGATCTTTTCATGGCCCGGCGTCGGACGCTACGTCCTCACCGCGATCGATAAACGTGATCTTCCCGCCATTCAGGGAAGCATCCTCTTCCTCAGCCTGGTATTCGTGATGGTGAACCTGTTGACCGATCTGCTCTACGCGCGGGTGGACCCACGGGTGGCGTATGATTGAGGCGGGGCAGCGGGGCAGCGGGGCAGCCGGGCAGAAACACAGCTCGTGGAGAGCATCGAACCGCGCTGTCATCCTGAGCGCGGCGAAGGAGCTGTCCACTCTCCGGCGCGTCTGCCCCGCTGCCCCGCTGCCCCGCGTGCTCACCGCGGTCCTGTTAGTGCTCGCACTGCTGCCAGGACTACTGACCGCACAGGCTGATCTCAAACGTAGAGTCGACGCTCGCCTCGACCGGCCACCGTTCAACCGGCAGCTCTGGGGAGTAGCACTGAGCGACGCGAACGGGCGTCTGCTCTACAGCCGGAACGCCGACCGGCTCTTCATCCCCGCGAGCAATACCAAGCTGGTGGTGAGTGCGGTAGCGTCCGCGCTGCTTCCACCAGACTGGCGAGTGAAGACGAGCGTCTACGGTGGCCCCGTCGTGGGTGGCGTTCTCGTGGGCGACCTCGTTCTGTACGGCCGAGGCGACCCGACGATGGATCGCCGCTGCTATGCCACCGATTCGACCCTCCCGGGAGTCTGCGAGACCGACCCACTCTCCAGACTCCGCCAGCTGGCCGACACGCTCCGCGCCAAAGGCGTACGGCTGGTTCAGGGCGACCTCATCGGGGATGGCAGCTACTTCGAGTCGACCCTGGTGCATCCCAACTGGGAACAATTCGACCTGAACTGGTGGTATGCTGCCCCGGTGTCCGGGCTCGGCTTCAACGACAACAGCGTCGACTTCACCTGGCAGGCTGGTCCGGCGCCGGGTTCCCCTGCCACAATCACGATGACCCCGGATCTCGGCGACATCGCCTTCGAGAACCGTACGGTCACGGTTCCGCCTGGCGGCGAGTCGGACATAGGGGATCGCTTCTTTCGTCATCCGGGCACTCTACAGATCTGGGCCGAGGGGACCGTAGCCCAAGATCACCCGCGCCGGATAGACTCGTTCGCCTTGCCGGATCCGAACCTCTACGCCGCAAGGGCCCTGCGGCAGGCTCTGGCTGATGCAGGCATTGCGGTTGCCGGAACCACCCGATCGACTACCGACTCAACCGTCTACGCTCGGCTCCGGTCGACGGCGCCGCTGGCGGAGGTCTCCTCCCGCCCACTGCGGGACTGGATCTTTCCGATTCTCAACAGCAGCCAGAACTGGTTTTCGGAGATGCTGCTGAAGCAACTCGGTAAACAGTTCGGCAGGGGGGGTTCATGGCCGGATGGTCTGGAGGTCGAGCGGCGATTTCTAATTGATTCGGTGCGCATCGATTCGACCCAGATCTCGCTCAGCGATGGATCAGGACTCTCCAGCTCCAATCTCCTGTCGCCGCTCGCATTCGTTCAGATCCTGAGATACATCCGTCGTCATCCCCGCTATCCTACTTTCGCTGTGGGCCTTCCTCAGGCAGGCAGTACGGGCTCACTCAAGAGCCGCTTCAGCGGTACTCCCCTGGCGGGACGGGTCAGGGCGAAAACCGGGAGTATCTCGAGAGTCAACAGCCTGTCGGGATATATCGAGCTGGACCGGGGTCGGCCTCTCATCTTTTCGGTGCAGGCCAATCATCACGCGCAGCCCAGCCGTGACATCCTGGCTGCAATCGATAGCCTGGTGGTAGAGATGGGGAGGAGTGGGCGGAGGTAGGAGGTCGGTTATGAGCTATTAGCTATTAGCTATTAGCTATGAGCTATGAGCCTTTCGGCTGACGACTAACAGCTAACAGCTAACAGCTAACAGCTCATAGCTAATAGCTAATAGCTTCCTCAATCGTCCTTCTGACCGAACAGCGCCATGTTGGACGAATGCCCCGGGTTCACCTTCGCCTTGGGATTGATCCAGTGCACGGCGTTATTGACCGCAATGCAGGCCTCGCCCGCACCAGTCGCGATGAGCTTCAGCTTCCCCGGATAGCTGGTGATGTCGCCCGCGGCATAGATACCAGGAACATTGGTGGCCATCACCTGGTCCACCTTGATGTCGGCCTTCTCCGTGTCGAGTCCCCACTCCTTGATGGCGCCAAGGTCGGAGTGGAAGCCGAGGAGCGGAATGACCGCATCTATTTCGAGGGTTTCCTCCTCCTTCGTCTTGCTATTGAAGATGGTAACCCTTTCGAGCCGCCCATTGCCGTGTAGTACCTTGACCTCCCAAAAGGTGCGCAAGTCGCATTGTCCACAGCTCTGCAACTCTTTCACTTGATTTATAGTGGCCTGGTGAGCCCGGAACCCCTCGCGGCGGTGAATCAGCATGATGGACTTCGCGATACCCTGAAGGTTGACGGCCCAGTCGAACGCCGAGTCGCCCCCACCCACGAGTAGAACCCGCTGACCCTCGAACTGCCTGGGATCGAGCACCTTGAAGTAGAGACCCTTCTCTTCGAACTGATCCTCTCCCTCGATACCGAGCTTTCGCGCCTCGAACGCACCGATCCCGGCAGCGATAATGATCGTCCTAGTCGGGTACTCCGCCTCGGAGGTTTCCAGAACGAAGTGACTGGTACCGTTCTCTTCGACTCGCCGCAGCCCGGTCACTATCTCCCCCAGGTGCGTCGTTGCTCCGAACTGCAGCGCCTGCGTCGCCATGTCTCGTACGAGATCCTTGGCGAGCACCTTGGGAAAGCCAGCGACGTCGAAGATGTACTTCTCGGGATACAATGCCATTAACTGGCCGCCGAGCGCCGGCAGCGCATCGATGATGCGCGCCGAGGCCCCCCGCATTCCGGCGTAGAAAGCGGCGAACAGTCCCGTAGGGCCGCCGCCGATGATGGATATGTCTTTCAGTTCCTCGTCTGCCACTGCATCTCCCTGGTTGAGCCACCAGCCGCGCGCCCGCCTGACTGCTCGGCTAATCGCCAATGGCCAAAACTAATAGCCCATGGCTGCTGGCTCATAGCTGATAGCTCTTGGCGCCTCCTCGATCCCCTTTCGCATCTTACCGCGACCCGGCACATTGACGGCCATGTCACGAGGAAAGATCCAGCTGTTGTCGGCCTGCCTGCTGCTCACCTCGCTCGCCGGTCTCGGTGGCTGTGCCGGAACGGGACGCTTCCTGGGCGAGCTGTTTCGGGAACACCCGCCCACCCCGCTCGACTCCATGAGCCTCGCCAGCGATGTGAGAATCGACTCGTTCGGATACCTGGTAGGCAGCTTCGTCGGAGAGGGAACCAGCCGTTCACTACACCTGCTGTCGAGCGACACCGCGCTCGTGGCAACACTGTTGCGGCGCTACCGTCCGGACCTGGCTGAGCCGGGCGATCTCTGGCGGTCGCTGTCGCAAGCAAAAGTCGTCCACCTCGCACTCGGAACCCGGCGCCGCACCGTCGCCGGACTGCCGAGGATAGGCGACGCGGTGGTCGGCTCGCCTGCAGGACACAGCGTTGTCACTCCAAGCGCGATCCTGCTTCGTGGTAGCGCCTGCGGCTGGCGGGGAGCGCAGGTCGAGATCGTTGCCGATCCCAATCAGAAGCGCGAAACGATGCAGGGGCCCGTGTTGGGTTCGTTTACCGAGCGAGAGACTCCGGCGGCCAATGGACCGGCCGATGGATTTCGACCCCGGGAGCCGAGCCCAACGCCAGGTCGTGGTCTGATGAATGAGCTGGTCGGGAGGACGGCCGCCGTGATGGACTCCGTACTTGCCCTCAACTTCAGGTCACTCGCCCTGACGAAGCCGGAGGATGCGAGGCTCGAGGTGAATACTCTCTCGGATGTGGATGCTACGGACGTCATCTCGTATCGCGCCGGGCCCGAGACGATCCGGTATGCCGTCTCGCTGCGGGTACGCCGCATCACTGGTGAGCGCGATACCCTGCTCGCGGCAACCGTCATGGCCTGGGATAGTGTGGGTGCCTGGCGACAGACGATCTTCCGGCCGACCCTCATCTCCCTTCATCGAGGTCGACTCGCCCCCTACGGATCTCTTCGACGCAGCCTCTTCTGGCGGCGGCTCCAGCCCATCAGTGACTTCGCGTTTCAGCGCGACAACATCTGGATGGAGCAGGTGGACGTGCGTCACGGTGGTGTGCTCTGGGGCGTGATCCAGCCCCGGGGAAACGTCGTGGTTGCCGCAGCAGAAGTGGAAGCACCCTGCCGATGAAGATCTATACCAGGACCGGCGACTCGGGCGAGACCGGACTCTTCGGGGGTGGTCGAGTTCCCAAGGATCACCCGAGGGTTAGCGCGTATGGTGACGTTGACGAGCTGAGCTCCGCCCTGGGCGTTGTTCGGGCGGCGGCAGGAGGGGAATTTCTCGATGATCTGCTGGAATCGATCCAGCGAGACCTCTTCTCGATTGGCGGTCACCTCGCGACGCCTGATCCCACGCGGGTGATGAAAGCACTGGAGAAGGCCACGCTCTCCCCTGCCCGGGTGAGCGAGTTCGAACAGATCATGGATACTGCGGACCGGGAGCTCACACCGCTGCGCGCGTTCGTGCTCCCTGCCGGTACGCCGGTCGCCGCATTCCTGCATCTGGCCCGAACGGTCTGCCGGCGAGCCGAGCGAAGCGTGGTGCACCTGGCGCATACCGACGAGGTACCAGAGCTCTTCGTGGTTTACCTGAATCGGCTCTCCGATCTCCTGTTTACTCTGGCTCGACTGGCAAACCACCGTGGCGGCGTGGGTGACGTGACATGGTAGACGGTTTCGCCGCGGACCCCGTGATCGTCCGACACGCACTGGGCAGCTATCCAGTTTACGTAGAGACAGGCGGTTTGGACCGCCTCACCGATCTGGTCTCGGACCTCATGCCGGCTCGCCGCGTTTGCATGATAGCGGACGACCGGGTTTACCAGCTGTATAAAGCCGGCAAGCTGGGCGCAGCACCCTGGAATGGGGAGACGCTCACATTCGAGCCCGGTGAAAAGTCGAAGACCAGGGAGGTATGGGCCGACCTTACGGATTCAATGACGGAAAGGGGCCTCGGGCGGGATAGCGGAGTGATCGCGTTGGGCGGCGGCGTGACGGGCGACTTGGCCGGATTCGTTGCCGCGACCTATATGCGCGGGATTCCCTACCTGCAGGTGCCGACCACACTGCTGGCCATGCTCGACGCCTCGGTCGGTGGCAAAACAGGGCTGGACACTCCCCACGGGAAGAACCTGGTGGGAGCCTTTCATCCGCCAATCGCCGTCCTCGCTGATCCTGGAACGGTGGCCACACTCGCGGAACGGGACTATCGCTGCGGTCTGGCGGAGGCGGTAAAGCACGGGCTCATTGCGGACCAGGCTTACTTCGCCTGGATGGAAACCAACGCGGCAGCGCTGACTGGTCGGGATCTTCCCGCACTCATTTGGCTCATCCGGCGAAGCGTCGAGATCAAGAGCGAAGTCGTGAGCGTAGATGAGCGTGAGTCCGGGAGGCGCGCTATCCTCAACGCCGGGCACACGGTAGCCCACGCGCTGGAAGAGGCATCAGCCTACCGCGTGTCCCATGGGGAGGCGGTGTCGCTCGGCCTGATTGTCGAGAGCCACCTGGCCGAACGGCTGGGTATCGCCCCGGCCGGGCTCCAGGATCGAGTCGCAAGGCTCCTCACGAGTCTCGGCCTGCCGACCAAACCCCCGTTCTGGCTGGAACCGGCAGCCCTGCTCGCCGCGATGGACAAGGACAAGAAGAACCGGGATGGCAATATTCATTTTTCGCTGGTCTCGAGGGTGGGAGAGATGCACCGGGAGAACGGATGGACCACTCGGGTACCGTCTGAGCTGATCCACGACTCTTTGGCCGTCATAGACTGAAAGGAATCTCGCTCGGAACAGGAAACAGCGGCCTCCCATGTCACTTCTCTGCAACAACTTGCATCCTTTTTTGGCAACGAGCGAGAGGTGACCGCCGTCAAAAAGTGGATAAAGTCACCAACCAGTTCACCTTGAACATTTTGTGATGTGGAAAGAATTTTTCGCTTGACCGGATGAACTCCTATTCCTATATTGACTCCTCATCCTCTCCGAAATAGCTCTGGTCACCGCACTCCACATTAGCAGCGTTCAACTCTGCCGGGGTTGTTTATGACCGTTGTTCGTACCGGGAAAGCCCGGCCGTTTGCCCGCTCCACACCTTCCGGCGCGTTCGATCAATACCTGCTCGACATCCAAAAGCTCCCGATGATCTCAGATCCCGACGAGGAAAAGCGGTTAGCGCGGCGTGCGCTCGCGGGCGATGAAACCGCTGCGGAGCGCCTGGTGACGGCCAATCTGCGGTTCGTGATCTCGTACGTGAAAAAGTACCAGGGACATGGGCTGGACCTGTCCGAGCTGGTCGCCATCGGTAATGAGGGTCTGCTCAAGGCGGTGAAGAAGTTCGATCCGGATCACGGCGTCAAATTCATATCGTATGCCGTCTGGTGGGTCCGCCAGGCGGTCCTGAAGGCATTGGCGGAGCAGACCCGCAGCGTACGAATCCCACTGAATCAGAACTCGGCATTGGTTCGCATGTCTCGCGCAAAGAGCTTTCTGGCCCAGGAACTGGGCCGCGAGCCAACTGACGCCGAGATCGCCATCGCGCTGAACGACACCGTTGATAACATTCGATCTGCCCACCGCATGACCTCGACCGAGGTATCACTGGATGCCCCGGTTGAGCGGCAGGACCGGGGAGCGAGCACGTTCGGTGAGCGGGTTGCCGGCACAGGAGGCCTCGAGATCGAGGAAATGACCGACGTGCGCCTCCAGCGCGAGTTCATCGACCGGATCTTCGAGCGCCATCTCACCCCTCGCGAACGCAAGATTCTGTCCCTCTATTACGGATTGGAGGAAGGATCAGAGGCTCTCACACTGGAGAAAATCGGCGCCTTGCTCGGGGTGACGCGTGAGCGTATCCGCCAGATCCGGGAGCGCGCGTTCGAGAAGCTTCGCGACTCTGCCGATGTGCGCTCACTGCGGGGGTTTTGGGGAGCGGCTTAGGAACGTGAGCGCCAAAAGGTAAGCGGTCAGCGGGGGGCTCCGATGCACGCCGGAGCCCCCCGCTCACTTCTCACCGCTCACCGCTTACCTTTTCACGAATGCCCTCCCGGCTTCCCATCTTTCCGCTTCAGGCTGTGCTGTTCCCGGGTACTCCTCTGCCCCTGCACATCTTCGAGCCACGATACAAGCGCATGCTGGCGGACTGCCTGGCGACCGATCGCCGCTTCGGAATTACGCCGCTGACCAGGGAGGGTGGAACCCCGGAGCCCGGTACTGTCGGCTGTATAGCCGAGGTACGGGTCAACCAGGAACTACCGGATGGGCGATCCAATATCGTCGTGTTGGGTGGCTCCCGCTTCGTCCTTTCCCGCGTCCTCGAAGAATCCCTGCCCTATCTGGTCGCTCTGGTCCATACGTTCGACGACGAGCCCGACAGTGGACCTTCGGCAGAAGACGTCTCCAGGCTGCGCGAGCTCTTCACCAGCTATTTCGTTGTACTGAGACAGCTGAATGACGCCGAGCCCGAGGAGCCCACCCTGCCCGATGAGCCCATCCTTCTTTCGTTCCAGGTTGCTGGCACGGTCGAGTGCGACCCTGGTGTAAAGCAGCGCTTACTGGCTGAGCGGTCGACGGCACGGCGGGTCAAGGCTCTTACTCAGTTGCTGCCACTCCTGACTGCCTCAGTGGAGACCGCTCTCAGAGTTCATCGGCGGGCGCACACGAATGGCCAGGGCAGTTCACCGCCTGATTTTGTCGCGGAGCAATGAACCCGTCTCTGTTCGACGCCCTTGCCCGAATTGTCGGACCACAATGGGTAAGACATCGGCGAGGCGAACTCTCCACCTACGCCATGGACGGGCTACCGACCCGCGAGTCTACACCTGGAGTCGTGGCGATGCCCGGAACCCCGAAAGAGGTCCGCGAGCTCGTGCGGCTGCTGCACTTGATCCAGGTACCATTCGTCGCCCGCGGCGCCGGGACCGGTCTCTCGGGAGGAGCGCTGGCGGAAAGCGACGCGGTACTCATCGCGCTGACCCGTTTGAACCGGATACTCCGGCTGGAGCCAGGTCGGCGTCGTGCGGTGGTTCAGCCCGGTGTCGTGAACGCACGGCTCTCGGAGGCAGTAGCGCCTTTGGGTTTGCAGTACGTGCCGGACCCCTCGAGCCAGGCGGCCTGCACCATCGGGGGGAACGTGGCGGAGAACGCCGGTGGGCCACACTGCCTCAAGTATGGAGTTACGACCAATCATATCGCGTCGCTCGAGGTTGTGTTGCCGGACGGGTCGGTCACCAGGCTCGGCTCCGAACACGGAGAGCCGTGGGGCCCGGACTTGGTGGGGCTGTTCGTGGGCAGCGAAGGAATGTTTGGCATCGCTACCGAGATCACCGTCCGCCTGGAGCCGATGCCGGAGAGCGTGCGCACCATGTTGGCCGACTTTACCACGGTGCGAGCCGCCAGTCAGGCAGTGTCCTCGATCATTGCCGCAGGCATTGTTCCCGCTGCGCTGGAGATGATGGATCGCGCCTGCGTCGTGGCGGTGGAGGCATCGATCTATGCTGCGGGGTATCCGACCGACGCCGCGGCGGTATTGCTGGTGGAGCTCGATGGGCAGGCCGAGGCGGTGGGGGCCGAGGCACAGACAGTGCAGGATATCCTGCTCGAGTGTGATGCCCGTGAGGTACGTAGCGCCTCTGCCGCCGCCGATCGGGCTCGGCTCTGGCAAGGGCGCAAGAAGGCATTTGGGGCGATGGGCCGAATCGCACCCGACCTGGCAGTGCAGGATGCGGTGGTGCCCCGCTCAGCCCTGCCGGACATCATGGATCAGATCGAGGAGATTCGCAGCCGACATGGCCTCACCATCAGCAACGTATTTCATGCCGGGGATGGCAACCTGCATCCCAATATCAGCTTCGATCGGCGTGACAAGGCAGTTCTGGCCCGGGTCAAACTCGCCTGCCGGGAGATCATGGCCGTGTGTGTAGCCGCTGGCGGCAGCATAACCGGCGAGCACGGCGTGGGCTCCGACAAGCTCGAGTACATGCCCTGGATCTTCAATGCGGAGACGCTCGGCGCCATGCGTGCTGTCCGGCGAGTTTTCGACCCCTATGAGCGCGCCAACCCCGGCAAAGTCGTCCCGCTGCACGCCTGCCGTGAATGGCACTCCGTAAAGAGCGCGCGCCCGTGACCGACGTGATCTTTGGGCGCCTTCGTGCATTGCTCGGAACCGCCGGGGTCGACCGTGACGCTCGCGGACTGGCGAGAGCGAGCCCCGACTCCAGCGATGCATTGTCTCTGGTGTGCCGCCTGGCGCATGAGGAAGGCTGGAAGATCCGGATCGAGGGCAGAGGAACGTGGCTTGCGCCTGACGCTCCCGCCGATCTCGTCGTAAGCACCCGAGCGTTGGAGCAGATCATCTCGGTAAGCCCGGCCGATCTGGTCGCGACGATGCAGGCGGGCGCCTCGCTCGAAGCGTTGAGGCGGCGCCTCGCCGATTACGGAATGTGGCTCGCCGTGGATCCGCCAGGCAGGCAGGACAGAAGTATCGGGTCAGTCATCGCGACGGCTACAGCGGGGCCGCTCCGCCACGGTTTCGGCCCGATACGGGATCATGTGCTGGGCTGCACCGTTGCTACCGGCGATGGACGGCTGGTGAACGCCGGCGGACGGGTAGTCAAGAACGTGGCCGGCTACGATCTCACCAAGCTTCAGGTAGGCGGCTTCGGTGGCTTCGGGATCATCGCCGAAGTTCATTTACGCCTTCGGGCATTACCCCGGGCTGACGTGACCCTCCTGGCCCGTGGAGCGCGGGACGCGCTTACGGCTGCGGCACGTGAGTTGGTCGCGGCTCACCTTCTTCCGAGCGCACTGGAGCTGTTATCTCCTGCTCTCGCGGCCGATCCGGAGTGGGTCCTGGCCGCACGCTTCCTGGGGACTGATGCTGCGGTTCAGGCCGATGTGCGGCGGCTTGGCTCGTTCGGCGACCAGAAGTGGGAGCCACTCCCCAGCGACCGGACTGCTGCTTTCTGGAGCGTGGCTGCACGAGGAAGCATGGCAGGACCGATTACGCTTCGTCTGGGCGTTCTCGGTGACGGGGTTGATGAGGCGATCGATCTGTTGTCCCACGATCTCGATGAGGGGCTCGTCTCGGCGGGCGCAGGTCTGGGGATGATTCGTTGGACCGGAGATGCGCCGGTCGAACAGCTGCGGTCTCTTCGCCGTGGGGCCGCCGCCCGTGAAATCCCTATGACGCTCGAGCGTGCGCCCTGGCCCGTCCGACGAGTGCTGGGACACTTCGGAGCATATCGTGAAGGAGTGGGGCAGATCGTCGGGCGGTTACGTGACACATTCGATCCAGGCCAGTGTCTTACGGTGGCGCTGGAGGGAGTGGACAATGTCTGACTACTCCGCCCTCGATCCCTGTGTGCACTGCGGCTTTTGCCTCCCCGCCTGCCCCACCTACCTGGCCACCGGAGACGAGGGTCATAGCCCAAGGGGACGCATTGTTCTGATGCGGTCGCTAGAGCGGGGCGAGATCAGCCCCCATGATCCAGCCCTGCTCGAGTACCTCGAGGGATGCCTCGGGTGCCGTGGGTGCGAGCCAGCCTGCCCTTCCGGTGTTGGCTATGGTCGAGGGCTGGAGGCCGCCCGGGAGCAGATCTTCGACAGCCATGGCCTCTCACCGCTGGCTCGGGTAGTGCTTGGTGTTTTCCGATACCGGCCGGTCTGGAAATCCGCTTTCGCGCTTGCCAGGGTGTTTCGCGCCACAGGTTTGCCCCAACGGTTCTCGGGAAGAAGTCGGCTCGGCTTCGCAATGGGTATGCTGGCGTCTTCGTCTTCTTCATCCTCACCGTCCTCTCCGTCTTCACCGTCTTCACCGTCTTCTCCGACCGTCGCTCTGTTTCGTGGCTGTGTGATGGACGCGCTGTTCGCTCACGTGCATGCTGCAACCCGGCGAACGCTGGAGGTCAACGGCTACCGGGTCATTGAGGTCAGCGGCCAGGTGTGCTGTGGAGCGCTGCACGAGCACGCAGGTGATACCGCAGCCGCGCGGTCACTCGCCGCAATCAACCTTGCCGCCTTGAGTGACCAGGCTGATTTCATCGTGGTCAACAGCGCGGGGTGCGGTGCCCTGCTCAAGGATTATGGCCGGCTGCTCCGTTCCCCTGCGGCCGCGAAGCTGGCGGGCAAGGTGCGGGACATCTCGGAGCTTCTGGCAGAGCGAGGCCCCCGGCCGGGAGCCCCAATCGATCTCGAGATCGCCTACGACGCACCCTGCCATTTGCAGCATGCACAGCGGGTTCACGAGGCACCTCTCGCCCTGCTGCGGGCGATTCCCACACTTCGTCTCCAGATCCTGCCGGGCTCCGATCGATGCTGCGGAAGCGCCGGGATCTACTCGGTGCTTCGGCCTGGGATGGCCCGCGCGGTGCTCGAGTCGAAGGTGGAGAGTTTCGCCGAGGCGAAGCCAGTTCCCAATTTGATCGTCAGCGGCAATCCGGGCTGCCTGATGCAGATCGGAGCGGGGCTGCGCGCCGCCGGGCTCCCCATAGGCGTGGCCCACCCGGTGGAGCTGCTGGATCTCTCCTACTACAGGGCGGGCTTCTATGCGTGAGAGATGAGAAGTGAGAGGTGAGAAGTGGTGAACGAAGCATGAGAAGGATGGAGGGCAAGACTTGGGGCCGCTCTGACCTTCAACTGCTGACTTCTCACTTCTCACCTCTCACTTCTCACTTCTTACTTCTCACTTCTTACTTCTCACCTCTGACTTCGTTATACCTTCTCCATGACCTCCGGCATTCTCTTCGACTTCAACGGGGTGATCGTGGATGACGAGTCCCAGCACTGCGACTCGTTGATCGCCGTTCTCTCCGAGTATGGGTACAGCCTGGATCGGGACACTTACTATCGTGAATATCTCGGGTTCGATGACCGCGAATGTTTTCGGTTCACCTTCGAGCGAATGGGACGGTCTGTCGACGAGACGTCACTGGTCGAGGCAGTGGCGCGCAAGCACGCCGAGTACGAGCGCTCGATCCGGACTACAATGCGCCTGGTACCCGGCGCGGTCGACTTCATCGAAAACGCGGCACTCGATGGTTTTCAGCTGGCGATCGTCTCGGGAGCGTTGAGAAGTGAAATCGACCTGGTTCTCCAGTTGGCCGGCCTTCGGCCACATTTTTCGGAGATCGTCGCAGCGGAGGACGTAGGTGCTTGCAAGCCGAATCCGCAGGGATTCAATCGCGCACGCGAGATGCTGGACCTGCCGGCCAAACGCTGCGTCGTCGTCGAGGACTCCATTCCGGGGCTGGCAGCTGCCCGAGCCGCCGGGCTTCGTTGCGCCATGTTGGCAACGTCGCATTCCGGGGATGCCTTCAGGGACGCGGATCTGATATGGCACGACTTTGTGGGCCACGATGCCAACGAACTTCCCTGGGCCCATGTCTGAGTTCGACCTAACCCTGAATCGCGACCGGTTTTCCGAGGTTCGGCATGGGGCGGTGCTGGTAACCACCGAACCCTCGGTTTTTCGGGTACAGGGCCCCGGTGCGCTCACCTGCCTTCAGGGTCTGCTCACCAACGATCTGGTCAAGCCGGGTGACAACAGCCTCGTGTATGGGGCTCTGCTCACTCCGAAAGGAGCGCTGGTCGTAGATTACTGGGTGATTCGTCAGGCGGACGCTTTTACTCTCATAGCCCCTCGTTCGGGGCATGAGGCTTCACTCGAGCTCTTTCGCAGGCAACTCCCTCCTCGTCTCGCCAAGGTCGTAGATCTCACCGGAGAAGCCCGGGCCGCGTGGCTGATAGGAGCCCGCGGCTTCCAAACGTTGGCGGAATCCGGCGTAGGCATGCCCGAATCATCCGGGCGAGTTGCCGCGGTTGGCGGTGAAGTGAGCCCCGTGGCCCTGGCGCTCGCGCCGGAATCGGCACCCTTCGTGGCTCTCGCGGTCGGCGCCGGGCCCGCCGTTGCTGCACTGGGCTCGAGGCTGCTCTCGGCAGGAGCGCTGGAAGGAAATGAGGGCGACCTGCATGCAGCTCGCATCCTCTGCGGCTGGCCTGCACTAGGCGCCGAGATCGACGAGAGGACGCTGCCGCAGGAGGTGCGTTACGATCAGATCGGTGGTGTGTCCTACACCAAGGGATGCTATACGGGGCAGGAGACGGTAGCGCGCCTGCACTTCCGCGGCCACACCAACCGTGAGTTGCGGGGGTTACGCTGGCAGCGCCCTGAGCCGCTCAATGGCCGAACGATCAACAAGGGCGAGCGGGAGGTAGGCAGCGTCCGCTCTACCCTCAGTCTGGATGACCGGGCGATCGGGCTGGGCCTGATTCGTCGCGAAGTCACCGTCGGGGAGGAACTGCTGGCGGGAGGACAACCCGCAACCGTCGTAGCGCTGCCCTTCGGGCCCGAGGATCTGGACGGGTGATGCCCCAAACGCAGCGGCCTCGAGCATTCGCTCGAGGCCGGCAGACACGAGAGTGGACCAATACTAGTGGGCCGTGTCTCGAGCCATTGCAGTGTCCGAGTGCGTCATGGCGGTGTCAGTCATGGTCGGCGCCATAGCGGACGTGTCGGCACCCGACGTGGTACCCTTTCTGTCACCACAGCCGGCAAGTACGAGAACTGCGGTCATCAACAGGATCGTCTTCATCGTCGCTCCATCAGGGGACAGTTGGCGTGGATTTCTGGGCACTAGGGCCTGGCACGTGCGGCGAAGGTACGTAACCATTTACGTTTGTGCAAGGTGAAGAGAATTGCAGACGCACCAGGCTACTCCCACACCTTCAAGTCGCCATCCCTGCAGATATCCGACTAAGATATTGAGAGTCCCAATCTTAAGACGGCGCACCGCGTCCAGAATTGATCGAATTGAGCCATGATAGAGCCACGCACGTTTGGGGAATTGAGGAACAGTCGCTGGGCTGAGACACCCCTGCGAGGTCGGTCGGTACGGGAAGAGATTCGCAGCAACCTGCTTACCCGGCTCAGCTCGGGCGAGCCACTGTTTCCCGGAATCGTCGGCTACGAGGACACGATTCTCCCCCAGATCGTCAATGCGCTGCTGGCGCGGCATCACTTTATCCTGTTGGGCCTTCGGGGCCAGGCGAAGAGCCGTATCCTCCGCGAGCTCACCGGACTTCTTGATGAGCGGATACCGATTGTCGCTGGAAGTGAAGTGAATGACGATCCTTTTGCGCCGATCTCCAAATATGCGCGAGAACTTCTCGCCGAGTGCGGCGACGCCACTCCGCTTGCCTGGCTGCGCCGGGACCAACGGTTCATCGAGAAGCTGGCTACCCCGGATGTGACGATTGCCGACCTCATAGGCGATGTCGATCCAATCAAGGCGGCGCGTGGGGGGCACCTCCTGTCTGATGAGCTCACCATGCACTTTGGTCTCCTGCCCCGCGCCAACCGGGGGATCTTCGCCATAAATGAGCTGCCTGACCTTTCCGGGAAGGTGCAGGTCGGGCTGTTCAACATCATGCAGGAAGGTGATGTCCAGATCAAAGGTTATCCGGTACGCCTTCCGTTAGACGTGCTGCTTGCCTTTACCGCCAATCCGGAGGACTACACTGCACGCGGCAAGATCATAACACCACTCAAGGATCGGATCGGATCCGAGGTGATCACCCACTACCCCCGAACGGTGCAGCTTGGCATGGAGATCACCACCCAGGAGGCGTGGACCGTGCGTGGAGGGCCCGCGATCGACGTTCCCGATTTCGTTCTGGAGGTCATCGAACGGGTGGCATTCGAGGCTCGAGAGGACAAGCGGATCGACAAGCGTTCGGGAGTAAGCCAGCGGCTGCCCATCAGCGTGCTCGAGAACGCCGTCTCCAATGCTGAGCGGCGCACTGCCGCGCTGGAAGAGGACCGAATCGTGCCCCGCGTCAGTGATGTGTATGCCGCTGTTCCGTCCATCACCGGAAAGCTCGAGTTGGAGTACGAGGGGGAACTCCAGGGTGGTGAAACGATCGCCCGGGATCTCATTCGCCGGGCAGCAGGACGGGTCATGGAGGAAAGAATGGGCGGGGCCGATCTGGCCAAGATCGTCGCGTGGTTCGACCAGGGCGGCGCACTCAAGGTCTCGGGTGAGGAACGCTCCGATCTGTGCCTGCAAGGCTTTGGCATGGTGCCCGGACTGCTCGAGATCATCTCCGAGTTCGGTCTGGCGGCCAGCACAGATGTTCCGCGGTCAGTGGCGGCATGCGAGCTGGTGCTGGAAGGACTCGCGGCTCATAAGCGGATCAGCCGGAGCGAGGAACTAGGCTACACTCGCGCGAAGCCCGAGCGGCGGGAGCCGGGATATGGGAAGGGCGGGATCAGCTTCGGGTAAGCGGGTAAGCGGGTAGGCGGGTAAGGGGGTCAGCCGATACCGGCGTGGCTGGATTGGTACTCGCGTGTCATCCGAATAATGCTTGAACTGTTCGTCGCGAACTCATTTCGAGACCGTGTTGACGCATATTCAATCGCTTACCTACACGCTTACCCGCTTACCCCCTTACCCGCCATCCAGCCACCCCCGTCGCCTCGCCTCGGCCACGATCACCTGTGTCACCCCCTCCAATCCCATCAGACCGGTATTCAAGACCACGTGGTAATTGACGGGATCATACCAGTCGCGGCGGTAATATTGCCGGAGATAGCGCGCGCGCATGCTATCAGTCTCGTCGACCAGCTCTGCTGCTCTCTGGGTGTCGATTCCCAGCCTCTCGGCGGCAGCCTGAATCCGGTACGGCCGGGGAGCGACGAGTTGCACGTGCAGGCAGTCACGCTCCCGCGCGAGCACCGCCGGGCCGGCCCGGCCGACCAGCACCACTTTTCCTTTTGCGGCTAACTCCGCGACGACTTTTTCTGTTATCCGCACCAGGTCTGCTTCCTGCAGCTTCGGAACAGTGCCCTCAGGTACTCGTACCGCGAACAGCTCTGGGGCCGAGGCCGCAAGGGTCCGGGCCAGGCGCTCGGCAAAGCTCGGAACGCGCTCCTCCCGCTCTGCCACGTCTGCTGCCGGGAGACCGGCCCGGGTCGCCACCTCTTCCACCAGCTCGTTATCCACTACTCTCCAGCCGAGCTCTGCGGCCACTCGCTGGGCGACCTCGGAGCCGCCTGCGCCGTATTGCCGGGAGATGGTGATGATCATCGTCTCTCTCGCCTCTCGAGATCTGCCAGCCGTTCTCGCTGTTGACGCCGATCCCGACGTTCGCGAACAGCACGGCCCATCCACCAGGAAACCCCGGCAGAGACAGCGAGGCACACCAGGGCTCCGACCGCAAAGGCTGTCCGTACCCCGAACTGCTCCGCCAGCAGACCAGCCTGGAGCGACCCGAAGGGAGCCAGGCCCAGGACCATGAAGGAGTAAAACCCCATGACCCGGCCTCTCAACTCGTCGGGCGCCTCGGTTTGGAGCATGGTGTTGGCTGCGATTCCGCTGAGCGCCATCGTCCCACCGCAGATAGTGTAGAGCACCGCAGCCGACCAGAAATCGGGAGATAGTGAAGCAGCCAGCAGGATCGTCCCAAAGGATACCGATGAGCCAAGCACCAGACGCGACTGTCTGACGCGGCTGCCGAACGCCGCCATGAAGAAGGCGGCGGCCAGCGCACCCGCTCCGATCGCCGCCACCATTACACCGTATCCGCCTGCGTCCAGGCCGAGCGCATCTCGTGCAAAGACGGGCATCAGCGGCATGAAGGAGAAGCCGAAGACGCTGAAGGTAGTCACAATGATGACCAGGGCGCGGGGCCACCGGTGGCCGAAGACATAAGCGAATCCTTCTCCCAACGACCGCCACACCGAAGCTACAACCGGCGTTTGGGTATAATCCGCCTCCATCCGGATCAGACTGACAATCACCGCCAGATAGCTCGCGCTATTGGCAAAGAAGCATGCCTCGAGTCCCAACGTCGCGATCAACAGACCCGCCACCGCTGGACCGATCACTCGTGCGAGATTGAACGCGCTCGAGCCCAGCGCGATGGCGTTCATCAGGTCCTCACGGCCCACAATTTCGGCGACGAACGCTTGCCGGGCAGGGACCTCGAAGGCGGTAAGGAGCCCGAAGAACACCGCGAGCCCCATCACCCACTCCACGGTGATGAGGTCCAGTGCGGTCAGTACACCGAGGGTCAGGGCTTCGAGCAGCATCAGGCTCTGGAGTACCAGAATGAACTGGCGCTTGTTGACCCGGTCCGCGATCACACCACCGTAGAGAGAGAAGAGCAGAATCGGCAGCGACCCCAGTGCGGTAACCAGTCCGACCGCAAAAGCTGAATCGGTGAGCTGCAGCACCAGCCACCCCTGGGCAATGGTCTGCATCCATGTGCCGCAGAGAGATATGAACTGCCCGGTGAGGAATAGCCGGAAGTTCCGATGTCGGAGAGCTGCGAATACCGAGCGCAGAGACGAGGTGAGCACGGCCGGAAGAGTCTCGGGTCCCGGGTCCGGAGTCCAGATGGGCCAACCATGGTGCGGTGATCCGCTAGACGTTATCAATACGAAGAGCACTGACCCCGGACCCCGGACCCTTGACTCTAGACCCTGGCCCCTAGACTTCTCTAGATGCGCTTCACCACCTACTCCAAGTACCACCCCGAGCTCGCGGATGCCGTCAATCTGCAGGGATTGCTCGACCAGTTGAGCGATTTTCTGCTGCAATCCGGTTTCGCCGGGAATTCACCGTCCTTCTGGCACGACGACATGGGCGATAGTGAGCACTCGGTGGACGCGCTGCGACAGGCCATCCTTCAGGCGCTGATGGATTCGGATCAGCTGACCCCTGAAATGCTCAAAGTGCTCCGAGGCGAGTCGACCGGAGACCAGGAGCGCGACCAGCAGATCGAAGGCGAGCTAAGTGAGCTACTGGATAAAATCGTGCAGCGGCTCATGGAGGAGGGATACCTGAACGTCAGCCAGGCACCGCAAGTGCCCCAGGGCTATCAGTCGGTGCTGGGGCCCGGTGGCCAGGCCCATTCGGCGGCACAGCAGGTTCAGTTCAACCTGACGGAGAAAGGCATCGACTTCCTCGGATACAAGACGCTCAAGAACCTGCTCGGCAGTGTCGGCAAGTCCAGTTTCGGGGCGCACGACACGCCGTACCTGGCCACGGGTGTGGAGGCCGAGGGGGTCAGCAAGCATTACGAGTTCGGGGACGTACTGAATCTGGACGTGCCCGCCACTTTGACGAACGCGATCGCGCGGGAGGGACTGGGAGTTCCGCTGAACATCGAGTACGGTGACCTGATGGTGAGCCAGTCCGAGTACCGCTCTTCCGCCGCCACAGTGCTGATGCTGGACTGCTCCCACTCGATGATCCTGTATGGCGAGGATCGCTTTACACCTGCCAAGAAGGTGGCCCTGGCGCTCACTCACCTCATTCGCACTCAGTATCCCGGGGATAGTCTGCGCGTGGTGCTCTTTCACGATTCCGCCGAAGAGATTCCGCTGAGTGCCCTGGCAACGGCACAGGTTGGGCCTTACCACACGAACACCGCAGAAGGATTGAAGCTGGCCCGCCGGTTATTGCTGGGTCAGAAGAAGGATATGCGGCAGATCATCATGATCACCGATGGAAAGCCTTCAGCGCTGACGATGCCGGACGGGCGAATCTATGTGAATTCGATGGGTCTCGACCCGCAAATACTCCAGGCTACCTATCGCGAAGTCTCCAATTGCCGCCGGAGCGGCATCATGATCAACACATTCATGCTGGCCCGGGATCGCAGCCTGGTAGAGTTCGTCAAGCAGGTGGCCTCCATCTGCAAAGGAAAGGCCTACTTCACGAATACCATGACCCTGGGCCAGTTCATCCTCATGGACTTCATGAAACGCAAAACACGGCGAGTGTCATAAGCGGTCGTTCCGGAGCCCTGCATGAAAGACCCGCGCACCACGCTCCTTCTCCTTTTCGTGTCTTCAATGGCGTGCACAACTGCCGGCCGAGCACCTCGGGATCCCAGCAGCCCCACACCGGTGGCCGACCCGCGTTTGGGGCCGGCGCCAGTCCGGGGCCAGCCTACCAACCGCCGGGATGACGAAGGTGAGCGGCCGAATGTGCCGGTGAGGGCTGACCAGGCTCCGGTGGTCGGAGTCCGGGATGCACTCGAGGCTGACAGCCTTCTGGGACGGCGCGTCCGGGTCTCGGGTCGCTGTATCGCCCGTGGTGAAGGTAGACGGGCCGGATCGTGGACCCTGGATGAGGCCGGTGTCGCGATCGAGGTGCGAGGTTTGGTGCCCTCCTCGTGTGATCCTGATCGGGGAGAGGAGCTCACGATTTTTGCGCAGATCGAACCCAAGGCGCCTGGCAGCCGGGATCGCCTGCTTCTCCGGCTGCCCGACTAACACTTGAAACCCAGGTCGATGTCGCTTCCAGCGCTCTCCCAAACAATCATCGCCTGCCAACTCTGTCCTCGCCTTCGAGAGCACTGCAGCACAGTTTCACGAAAACGCAAGAAAGAGTTCGCCGGCTATGAATACTGGGGCCGTCCGGTACCCGGCTTCGGTGACCCTCGGGCGAGGCTCCTGATTGTAGGTCTGGCCCCAGGCGCTCACGGCAGCAACCGGACTGGTCGTGTTTTTACGGGGGATGCCAGCGGTGATTGGCTGTACGCGGCACTGCATCAGCATGGCTGGGCCAATCGCGCCATCTCGCGCAGCCCGGACGATGGCCTGGCGCTGAACGATTGTTACATCACGGCTGCAGCTCGCTGTGCGCCGCCGCAGAACCGCCCGACCCGCCTGGAGCTGGAGCGATGTCGCCCGTATTTGAAAGCGGAGCTGGCGCTCCTGAGCTCAGTGCGAGTGGTCCTGGCCCTGGGACGTATTGGCTGGGAGCACTGGCTGCGTGCTGCCGGATGGTGGGACAGGCTCGGGCCACGTGAACGCCCGCGTTTTGCCCATGGACATGAGGCGAGCATGCCGGATGGAACTGTTCTGATCTCGTCGTTTCACCCCAGCCGGCAGAACACCAATACCGGGCGGCTCACGCGCCCCATGTGGCACGACGTCTTCAGGCGGGTCAGGACGCTTTTGCCGGCTGGCCCCCCACCACGCGTTTCACCGTCTGACCTGCCGGTATGACCGACGACCCGTCTTCCAGCTCGTTGATGATCGCCAGCTCCTCCATCGTAATCGTGGACGGGTACTGGGAGTTGAACTGCTCCAGCGTCATCTGCCGAGGGATCTTCACCAACTCCAAGCGGGCGGGCTGAACGTTAATCTTCGAGGGGTCCCGAAGCTCGCCAAAGCTCTGGATCGTTCCCTGGAAGACCCGGTCGTAGGTACCGAGCTTGCCGGCGGGAGTGTAGCCCATCAGGCCAAACGTCTGCCCCCCATAGGAGACGAAAGAAACGATTCCCTCGATCTGACCTTGTTCCGTCTGCGCCCCGAAGTAGCTCGAGGCAGCCGGTAGTCCGTTGATACTGGAAGTGGAAGCATTGCCGGCTTGCACACCTTGCTGGGAGAGAAACTGCCGCGCCGCCTGCTCCGGCGGGGTTTGACCAGCCAGACCAAGCTGAATGATGGCGTCCTCACCGGGACTGACCGCTACGACCGCCTGAGGCATGTTCTGCGTCTGCCATCCATCCGGGAACTGCATCCGGAACCGCATACCTGGATGGTAGAAAGTGTTGCCCTCGAAGTAGCCTTGCCGGGGATCCTGTCCGAATGTCATTCCCTGAACGTGCTGCAGGTACTCTGCACGATCGATGATGAGCTTCATCTGGTCCACCGGTACGGTGTCCAGCATGCTCCGGATATGCTCGATGCGGTTTCCCGGGTCGGGGTGCGTCGAAAGCCACTCGGGAAGCTTTCCGGCGCCCCCCGCGTCACTGAGGCGGCCCAGGGTCTGGAATACGTTCGGCATCTGGCGCACGTCGTAGTTTTCCTGCAGGGCGTAGCGGAAGCCCGATCGGTCAGCCTGGTTCTCAGCATCCCTGCCGTATTTCAGGAACAACAGACTGAGACCTACCCCTGCCAGCTGGCCGAACTTTGCGATATCGGATGAGAGAATACTTCCGATGCCGAGTCCCAGCTGGGCGAGCTGAGACTTGCTGATCTGCTGGACCGAATGGCGGTGAGTAACATGGGCAATCTCATGCCCGATGACCCCGGCGAGCTCAGCCTCATTGTTGATGGCGCCCAGGAGACCACGAGTCACGTAGATGAATCCACCTGGAATGGCGAAGGCGTTGACCGAAGCATCATCTACGACGTGAAACTCCCATGGCAGATCGGGCCGCTCCGATTCTGCGGCCATCCGCTTACCCAGGTCTGCGACGTAGGCATTGAGCGCCGGATCCTTGTAGAAGCCGATAGACTGCTCCACCTCTTTCGCGCCCTGCCGGCCCATTTCGATCTCCTGGGCCTCGGAGATCAGGGACAACTCGCTTTTTCCGGTAACCGGGTTTCGGGCGCACCCCAGCGGCCCAGCCAGCAGTCCCGCAACCAGCAGCGGAGAAAGCGCCAGTGACGGTACGCGCAGGAAAGCAACGAATGAGCGAGCCATGAGAGCTTCCTTTGTTCTGGGTCGCCGATGTCTCGGTGGTTGACCGGCTTAACGGCCCGGCAGCTTGCAAGTCTAAGACCATCAGCTTCCCCGGGCTGTGATCTCCGTCCCCCTCAAGTAGATAGGTCAGGACGGCGACATGCCCGCAGTGGGTACTCTCATGAACACAGCCGCGATAGCGCCTGTGACCAACGAGAGTATGATCGCCGCTATGATGACAACCGCCGTATAGCCTACCGCCTTCTCCCGAGGAGTCTTCATCAGGATCGGAATGCCCAGGTACAACAAGTAGAGGCTGTAGAGTCCCAGCAGAACCAGAATTCGCAGTCCGGGGACCAGCGCGAAAATCCCTGCCACCCAGCTTGCGGTGAGCGAGTACGCGGCCAGCTTCAGCGCTTGAATCTGGCTCCGCTGTCCCTCGAAGGTCGGCGCCAACGCGTCGATGATCAAAGCAAGGACATACGTGCCAGCCAGTGTGAGCACGTAGGTCACGATCGCCTGGGTCACGGCAGAGCCGATCGGTACTCGATACGTCCCGCCGAAGGGGACGCTGATGCCGAATGCCGAATAACCGATGAGTTGAGCAATCGGAGCTATGGCTGCCAGAGGCATGATGTAGCGGGTGTAGAGATCTGCCACCGTGGTCGGCTCCGCGTCTATGACCTCCCACTCGGATCGGGGTGACAGAAGTATCCGCTTGACCCGTTCTACGAGGTTCATCGCCATCTCCTTTGAGAGCCAGGGAAACCGCATCGAAACGCCAGATAAAGTGCGCCGCATAATGGACTACGTAAAGAGCCGGGTAGGTGAGACGAGAGGGCAGCAGAACGAGCCCACCGTTCGTGAGCCGTGTCACGCAGGACTGGGAAGCTCGCAGGGAGCGCAGCCAGGTTTTTGGAGGTACTATCAGGCATCCACTTTCAGCCTGCGGACACGTTCTCTTACGGAGCACCCATGATTTCACGACTGTCGGCGTTGCTTATCCTGCTCGTGGCTCTATCCGCCTGCGGCGCGGGAAGGTCTATCCGTGTGGCCGAAGGAGAGGAAACCACATCCAGTGAGCCAGTCTCTCTCGCACCCGCCCCGGAAGCAGAGCCTGAGCCTGCGTCCCAACCCCAGCCTGCCTCCGAGCCCGATTACGAGCCGCAGCCGGCGTCGGAACCGGCGGTAGACACTCCTCCGGTGCAAGGCTATGCCCCGTATGAGGGCACTCGCGACCTCGATATCCGACGCATCGGCCAGTGGACCCGTACCGGGATCGGAGAAGCTCGACGGCTGGTCATACGGGACGCGAATGGCTGGGCTCAGTTCTGGTCGGAGCTGGCCGTAGGTGATCGCCCTGAGGTCGACTTTACTCGAGAAGTTGTGATTGCCGTTGCGGCCGGCC
>DATFFX010000194.1:0-2784 GCA_035249825.1 Gemmatimonadales bacterium
CGGTAAGGCGGTAAGGAGCAGGCCGGCAAGCTGACCTGGCGCCTGTGTGCTTCCATGAGATCCGCACGATTACCTTGATGGCCTTACCGCCTTACCGCCTTACCGCCTTACCGCCTTACCGCCCCTTCGCAGGGCTCAGGGCATGCTTACCGTCCTTCCCGCTGGAGCCGTACGTCCCTCCGGTACGGAAAGACATCGACCACTTCACCTGCGGCGAGCCGCCGTTGCGCGCTCTGCCAGAACTCGATGTCGAGCAGGTCGCCGTGGGCTTCGAGGAAGGCATCGCGTAGCCGCCCGGGCGGCACCAGAAACGCCTTGAACTCCTCAGGGAACACGTCCTGCTCACCCACATGGAACCATGGCTCCGCCGAGAGCTCGTCTTCGATGGACGTAGGCTCGGGAATGCGGCGAAAACAGCATTCGGACAACAGGCAGAGCTCGTCATAGTCATAACAGATCACGCGCCCATTGCGGGTGACGCCGAAGTTCTTCAGTAACATGTCGCCGGTGAAGATGTCGGCGGCCGCGAGATCCTTGATGGCGTTGCCATAGTCGATGACCGCCTCCCGTGCGACCTCCTGGCTTGCGTTCTGCAAAAACAGATTGAGTGGCTCGACCCGGCGTTCAGTATAGAGGTGGCGGACGACCACGCGGTCACCCGCCACCCGCATTGTCGCCCCCGCCACGCGCACCAGATATTCGAGCAGGTCATCGGGAAAGCAGCGGCGGGGGAACTCCAGATGCTCAAACTCCTGAGCGTCCGCCAGCCGGCCCACCCGGTCCCGAACAAATACGAAATGGTACTTATCCATGACTGCGCGCCTCGTGGTGTTTTTGGGCGCACCGAAGCGATCCTTGATCACCTTGAACACGACATTGAATGAAGGAAGCGTAAAAACGGCCATCACCATTCCCTCGTCGCCTTCGGCGAACGCGAATCGCGCGTCCCGTTCCTCCAGGTTGCGCATCAGGCTGCGATACAGCTCCGTCTTGCCGTGTTTGTTGAAGCCGATCGAGGTATACAGCTCGTGCAGGAGCTTGAGAGGCATGATCGAGCTCAGAAAGTCCACCAGGGCCCGCGGGTGGGGCGCCTCCACCCGAAAGTAGGTCCAGCTGAAGCCGAACACGACGCTGGCCTCGTCGGATGTCATCAGGACGGCGTCCACCACGATGCCGCGCTCGGCGTGCAGCAGCGGTAGCACAAGCGGGATGATATCCTCGCCGGCGCGAATCCTGCCCACGACATAGGCACCCTTGTTCCGATAGAACACGGAGCGCACCAGATCGATCTCGACTGGTCCCGGAGTGCCGGTTGCCTGTCGGATACGAGCGTCCATCCGTTCCGCTACCAGCTTTGAGTCGCGCTCCGGTTGCGCGTAGGGAACCGTCCAGGGCAGTGACTGCAGGATCTGGTGAACCAGTGCTGGGTTGACGGCATCTGCGCGATAGGTATCCCAGATCGTGAGGTCAGGGCGCGGGGAGCCGACTGAAGGGGGATCCAGGTACTCGATCGCAGGATCGACACCCACGGTGCTGAAGACACGCCGGGTCACGGAGTTGAAAAAAGTTTCGGCCAATTCGAGATCGGCTCTGCCCCCTATACGGTCCACATGCTGCAGCTTCATGGCAGCCCAGACGGTTCGTTCCATGACGCCGTCCGCCAGGATATCGTGTACGTCCGCGACGGCAGCATCCACGTGGGTCTTGTACAGCGCCAACCTCTCACTCGCGTCACGCTGAGCCCCGGACCAGTCACGCCCCTCGAAGCGACTCTGGGCCCTTCCCGTGATTTCCCTGAACCCACGCTCGTATCTGGAGTACGCGGCGTGAATGGACGCGACCGCGGAGTAGATCGGACGCAGGCTCGTATTGCTGTTCATCGATCACCTTGTCAGATTGAGCGTCAACCCGCCCTTTGAGCCTGTAGCCCGAGGTATACATCCATGTCAGCACCTGCCTTTGCCCACACGGCTCTCCGCGGACCGGCTGGTGGTGAGCCTATCACATTGCACCAGGGCCGGCTTCAGGTTCCGGCCACGCCCATCATTCCGTTCATCGAGGGCGACGGCACCGGTCCTGACATCTGGCGGGCGTCTCAGTACGTCTTCGACAATGCCATTGAGCGTGCCTATGGCAAGGGGCGCCGCATCGCGTGGCTCGAGGTCCTTGCCGGCGAGAAGGCCAAGGACCGGCTGAACAGCTGGCTGCCAGAAGAAACCCTCGCCACGATCGATCATTTTCTGGTCGCGATCAAGGGCCCGCTGACCACGCCGGTCGGTGGTGGGTTCCGCTCTCTCAATGTGGCGCTACGGCAGAAGCTCGACCTCTATGCTTGTGTCCGCCCAGTCCGGTACTTCACCGGCGTTCCTTCGCCGGTCAAGGCACCCGAGGCGGTGAACATGGTGATTTTCCGCGAGAACACGGAGGACATCTACGCCGGGATAGAGTACAAGGCGGGCACGGAGGACGCACGCCGGATCATCGATTTCCTGCGGCGCGAGATGGGGGTGCAAACGATCCGTTTCCCTGATACCAGCGCTATCGGCATCAAACCCATCTCCGAAGAAGGCTCCAAGCGGCTGATCCGGTCGGCTATCGAGTATGCTCTGGTTCAGAAGGCCCCAAGCGTCACCCTGGTGCACAAGGGCAACATCATGAAGTACACCGAGGGTGGTTTTCGCGACTGGGGCTACGCGGTGGCACGTGATGAGTATGGGGCGACGGACCTCGATGGTGGACCCTGGTCCCGTCTCCCCGGCGGCCTGGTTATCAAGGACGTGATCG
>DATFFX010000195.1:0-4785 GCA_035249825.1 Gemmatimonadales bacterium
AAACGGTTTCGTGACGATACCTACAGTCAACGCTCCAGCCTCACGGGCCATTTGCGCCACCACCGGCGCGGCACCGGTCCCGGTTCCCCCACCCATGCCGCAGGTAACGAAGACCATGTCGGCGCCCTGAACCGCATGGAGGACTTCGTCCCGATTTTCCTCGACGGCCTGCCGGCCGATTTCCGGCCGCGCGCCGGCGCCGAGACCACGGGTCAACTTGCGGCCGATCTGGATCTTGATATCCGACTTGGACATCGCCAGTGCCTGCGAATCGGTGTTGACCGAAATGAACTCGACCCCACCCAGCTGGTCTTCGATCATCCGGTTGACGGCATTACCGCCGCCACCACCGACCCCGACTACCTTCATCCGCGCGGTCTGTGCCGCGCCCTCTTCCAGCTCAAAGATCATGGTCATGTCCTCGGACCGCTCAGAAGAAGTCTTGAAGCCACCGTTTCACTGGAGCGAGCACCTTCTCCACTGCGGGTGACTTCCGCGTACCTGTTCCCAACCCACCGCTGACAGCGATCTGCCTGGCTCCATACAGTACCAGCCCTGCCGGTACCGCCATCCGAGGCGACTCGACACTGTCGGCCAGACCTCGCAGGCGCTGGCCCGGAACACCACACCGGGCCGGCATGGCAAACACTTCGCGGGCCAGTTCGACAATTCCGGGTGCCAATGCCCCACCGCCGGTGACGATCACCCCCGCTGGCAAGCGCTGATGATACCCAGCTCGCGTGATCTCGTCGAGCGCATACTCCAGAACCTCTTGCAGCCGCATGTGCATGATGTGCGCGAGCACACGACGTTGTGCGTTGCGCGCGCCTTGCCCGGGAGTACTCGGAAGATCGAACACATCGCTCTCCGGCACCAGCGGCTCGAACGCCGCACCAAACCGCTCCTTGAGCCGCTCTGCGTCGTGCTGCGTCACCTGAAGACCGTGTACGATGTCGGCCGTCACGTGCCCACCCGCACAAAGAAGCGAGCCGGTATGGCGAATCTTGCCGCTGTGGAAGATCGAGACGTTGGTCGATCCGCCGCCCAGCTCGACGATCGCGCACCCCAACTCGATCTCGTCCGGCGTCAGGACCGCCAGGGACGCGGCCAGCGGCTCGAGAACGAACTCGGCGACTTGATAGCCGGCGCGCTCCACACACTTGCGCAGATTCTGGAGCACGCTCGAAAGCACTGTCACCAGGTAGACCTCGGCTTCGAGACGGGATCCCGTCATGCCGATCGGCTCGCTTATCCCACCCTGTTGATCGATCAGGTAGTCCTGGGGAATGGCATGCAGCAGCTCGTGATCCCGGCCGAAGCTGACGTTGCTGGCCATGTCGTTTACCCGGGCAACATCGCTGGTGCGAATCTCGTCGCCGGTTACCGACACCATCCCGTGGGAGCTGCGGCCGGCCACATGCTCGCCTGCTATTCCACAATAGATCGATCCGACTTCGACCCCGGCCATGCGCTGAGCGCTTTTCATGGCCTTCTCGATGGCGCGAGTGGTCTCCTCGATATCCCGGACTACGCCCCGCCGGATTCCGCCACTCCGCTCCACCCCCAAGCCCAGTATTTTCGCGCCGGGGTCCCGGGCATCGCCCGTTACCTCCGCTATGACAGCGACGACCTTGGTGGAACCGAGGTCCAGCACTGCGATGAGCCGCTGGGGCTGGCTGCTCATACTCCAGCCCGGACGATTACCTGGCCCGCGAAGCGTCCGTCGAGCTCCTGATACTGCCGGCCCTCCCGGGCCAGGTCCTGTGCGACCGCCATTACTGCTCGTATGTCCTCCGCCGTGACCGAAGGGCCGAACCAGAACCGGCGCCCAGCTACATCGAGTAACACGTCATCCCTCACCCGCCGGGCGGCACGGATCCGACCGAACAACACTGGATCGTGCATCTGCACACTGGCAAGGACTCGCGCCAGGCTCCGATCTCCGCTGGCCGCCACGGGCAGGTCCGGAGCGGAAATGGCGGGATCGAACGACAGCATCTGCCCATTGGAATCCAGCAGCGCCATTCCGCCAATCCGGGGTACCAGCGCGACCGGAACTGCCTCCACAACGTCGATCTCGAGTGTCCCGGGAAATCTTCGCCTTACTTCGGCTGAACTCACCCCCGGCAAAGCCCGAATTCGGCGGGCAACTGCAGCCAGGTCATCGAATACGGTTGCTTCGGCGTTCAGGCCCAGGGCAGCCGCGACCTTTGCCGGAGCAAGATACTGGAGTCCGGAAATTTCCACCCGCCTGATGCGGAAGAACTCCAGCCGCTGGAGAACTTTCGGCGCAGCCAGCCAGGCCAGGGAAAGGACAAACAGGGCGGCCAGCGACTTGAGACCGAGACGAAGCCGCGAATGGCGTACTTCGACGAGTCTCAGGCCGCGCTGAGCCAACGCACCAGCTCTGGGGCGACCCGCGTGATGTCGCCGGCACCGAGCGTGAGCACAACGTCTCCCGGCCGCAACTCCTGGTACACGTTACGCCCGACGTCAGCCCGGGTCGGCTGAAAGCGTGTGTCGGCACCGGCCCGCTCGGCCGCATTTGCCACCTGCTGTCCGCTCACGCCGGGAATCGGCTGCTCGCGGGCGGGATAGATCTCGGTGACGAACACCAGATCAGCCACCGCCAGCGCCTCTCCCATGGCCTCACCATGAGCAGCAGTCCTCGAGTAGAGATGGGGCTGAAAGACCGCCACTAATCGCCGGCCGGGAAATGCCTGGCGCGCCGCTGAAAGCGTAGCCGCAAGCTCCGAGGGATGGTGTGCATAGTCGTCGACCACCTCCACACCGGCGAACTCTCCCAGCCGCTCGAAGCGCCGGCCCACTCCCTGAAAGTCACCCAGTGCCGCCGCTGCAGGTTCGAGTGCACCGCCGAGGGCGTCCACTGCGGCCAGTGCGGCCACTGCGTTTCGCAGGTTGTGCAGGCCGGGAACCTTGATCCGAAGCCTCGTCTCACGCCGGTCGCCCCAGAGGACCCTCGCCTCGGTCGAGGCGGCTTGTTGCACCACATCACTGATCCGAATATCCGCACTCCTGGCGCATCCGAAGCGGCGTACGGCGGTCCCGATGCGGCCCCCAACCTGCTGAGCCCCGGGGTCGTCCGCGTTGATAATCGCGACCTGAGCGCGCCCGGCGAACTCCACGAAGGCGTCCTCCAAAGCAGCCATCGATCCGTAGCACTCGAGATGGTCTGGCTCGACGTTGTTGACTATTGCCACCGTGGGATGAAGCGTCAGAAACGCCTTGTCGAACTCATCGGCTTCCACAACGAACAGGCTATCTCCGCCGATCCGCGCATTTCCACCCCAACTGGCGACTCTTCCCCCAGCGATCCCGGTCGGAGTCAGCCCGCCGGCGACCAACGCCTCGGTCGTCATGACGGTTGTAGTCGTCTTGCCGTGGGTGCCGGACACTCCAACCGCCTGCGCGCCGGCAATCAGCTCCGCGAGAGCCGCCTTGCGGGGCACGATTGGAATTCCCAACTCCCGGGCCCGCTCCAGTTCGGGGTGGCCGGGAGCCACCGCAGCGGTGACGACCAACGCCCGAACGCCGGCCAGGTGTGAAGGATCGTGACCCTGCAGAATGCGCACGCCGAGCGCCGCCAGATCCGGGGCACCAGCCAAGTCCGTGTCGCAGCCGCTCACGGCAACCCCTCGGCGGCAGGCAATAAGCGCGAGCGCACTCATTCCCGCTCCGCCGATCCCCATGAAGTGGACGGTGCGCTTATCTGAGGGGTTGAACAAGGCCATTGTTTGATGAGCTAATGTAAGATGTTACTGAGAGTTCCGAAAGTGCGCGACTCACGGGATCAGTGTCAACAAGTTCGACACTATTTCTCGAGCGGCATCCGGCCGCCCCCGGGTCAAGGCATGCGCAGACATCTGCTTCCGGCTGACCGAGTCAGCGAGCAGTGCTGTTACAACATCACGCAGCGCTCCGGCGGAAAGCTCTGATTGGGGCAGCAGCCATGCAGCTCCGGACGATTCGAGCACTCGGGCGTTGTGCGTCTGGTGATCCGCCGCCGCAGTGGGTAGCGGAATCAGTATACTGGGCAGTCCCCACGCACACAGTTCGGCCACGGTGATCATCCCCGCGCGGGAAACCACCAGGTCAGCCACGGCATACCCATCGGACATTGGATCCAGAAAGTCGATTACGTGGACCTGGGGCGGGTTGTGATACCGGGCGAACTCCGCGTGTGAACCTCGTCCGGTTACCCAGATCAGGGTAGCATCGCGCATTCCATCAGCATCGAGCCAGCCTGCCACGGCACGATTCACTGCCAGCGCGCCTTGGCTACCTCCGGTGACCAGGACAACCGGATGGTTCGTGTCGATATTGAACTTCGCCGCAGCCGATGCCTTTCGCTCCGGCGTCGGCGGAGTGATGGGATTCCCGGTATCGAACACCTGCGTAGTCTTGCCGAAGCGAAGTCGGCGTCTGGCTTCCGGCAGGCCGAGATAAACATGACGGACCCGGGCGCTGAGCCAGCGGGTCGCCAGCCCGGGATAAGCGTTTTGTTCCTGAATCGCCGTTGCGATCCCCTGGCGCGTTGCCCACCACACCACCGGCCCTGAAGCGTACCCGCCAGTTCCGACCACCGCTGCCGGTTTGTTGATCTCGAAGACACGAGATACCTCGCGCAGCACTCGACCGGCTACGAACGGCCAGCGAAAATTTTTCCACCAGGTTCGGCGGTAGATCGGTTCCGTTGGGAGCAGGTGAAAGGGAAAGTCACGGGTGGGAAGGATTCTGGATTCGACGCCACGGGTAGCTCCGACC
>DATFFX010000196.1:0-3749 GCA_035249825.1 Gemmatimonadales bacterium
CGTCCCAGCCGGCTCAGGTCGGCTGTCCGGTTGAGTGGCACACGCACTGGCCGGCCGTGGCGAGCGATTGCCGCCTGCACCGCCTGCCGAATCCACCACACGGCGTAGGAGATGAACTTGACGCCGCGGTCTGGGTCAAACTTACGCGCCGCCGTCATGAGACCCAGGTTACCCTCGCCAATGAGATCGACGAGCGGCACTCCGCGGTTCTGGAACTTCTTGGCCACGGAAACGACGAACCGGACGTTATGCCGGGCCAGCCGCTCCTGCGCGGTCACGTTCCCCTTGAACGCCTTGCGGGCGAGCTCCATCTCCTCCTCTCGATTGAGGAGTGGAACCCGGCTGATCTCGTCGAGATAGAGGTCCAAGCTTTCGCGGCCTTCATCTATTGCGCGAGCGATCTGTGCCGGTCGGACCGGGCGGCGCTTGCCGCGTGCCTTAATTGTCACCCCTGTAGCCTCCCACGGGACCACCGTCCCCTGCTCGGTAACCAGCCACGACTGCGGCCGAGCCAAATTTGAAGTTGGCCAATATAACGCCTAAGATGCGAGAAATCAACACCTTAGGTAAAGCATGGCGGGATGGAGAGTTGCGGGATTACCACAGGGAGGTGACCGTTGACCCACCCCATACGCCCATCAGGCTGCAACTTTGGCAGCATACCCGGCGCTATTGTCAACCTGAAACAAGCCACCGGTAACAGCGGCTTGGCTCAAGGGCCCAAGAAGCTACTTACCGCCCATGCTTTGCGGCGTTTCCAGAATGCTGGACTTTGCTCCTGCGCCGTGCGCGGCAAGCTCCATCTGGAAGTCCTTGCCAGTCGTCTTGATCATTGAGAACGGCACCCCGGCCGACAGCCAGCTATCGGAAGAGTACTTGGAACTATGGAAATGCCGGCTCCGGAATTTGCCGGCAGGTACGGTTATGCTTTCCTCGCCAACCAGGGTCACGTCCTTGCACGCATCGGTGAGGAACGACTGTTTCTTCATCTGTCCCCGGATCATGTTCAGCATTGGGCCGTTGATCTTCATTGCGGGGTTGGCGCCGGCCTTCATAACCACCTCATGGACATCTCCCAACTGCGCCGCTGATCCCGGGACCAGCATCTGATAGACCATGTTCTGATCCTTCTTGCTTCCGACCATGCTCAGCTCGAGCCATTTCAGGTCCTTGCCGTCCCGGTTCTCGCTGCCGATGACTGCGTAGCGCATCGTATACGGATCGGTCTTGAACATCGCCTTGTATTCCGCCCAGCGGCCCACCTCCGGAAATTCGAGCTGCTCGATACAGGCGTCCTGTGCCTGGCTGGCTGAGGCGACGCAGAAACCCAATACCAGCGAGAGCATGCGAGCTTTCATCCTGATTCTCTTGGTTGAATGTGAGGAGTGCACCGGACCGGGGATCAGTGCATGCCACTGCCGGAGAGCTGCTTCACGAGCTCGCCGACAACATTCTTGGCATCTCCGAACAACATCCAGGTCCGCTCCGAAAAATAGAGCTCATTGTCGATGCCGGCGAATCCCGGATTCTTGCTGCGTTTTATGGCGAAGACCGTCTTCGCCCTGTCGGCGTCGATGATGGGCATTCCGTAGATGGGGCTGGTCTTCTCGCTCCGGGCAGATGGGTTCACCACGTCATTGGCGCCCACCACCAGGGCCACATCACATTGAGGCATGTCGGGGTTGATCTCATCCATTTCGACCAGGTCGGTGTACGGAATATCCGCCTCTGCCAGAAGCACGTTCATATGTCCCGGCATCCGCCCGGCGACCGGATGGATGGCGAACTTTACCGTTACCCCGCGTCTCTTGAGCTGGTCGTATAGCTCCCGCACCTTATGTTGTGCCTGCGCAACCGCCATTCCGTATCCCGGAATAATGACCACGAGATTAGCCTGCTCGAGCACCTGTGCGCCGCCCTCGATCGTTTCCTCCTTGTAGATCTTCTGGTCTCCCCCTGTTTTTGCCTGCTGGGCCTGCCCGAAGGCTCCAAACAGCACATTCAGGAACGACCGGTTCATGGCTTTGCACATGATAATGGCCAGGATCAGACCGCTGGCACCATCGAGCGCACCTGCTGTGATCAGCAGTTTGTTGTCCAGAACGAAGCCCATGGCAACCGCGGAGAGCCCCGCATAGGAGTTCAGAATGGCAATGACCGTCGGCATGTCGGCGCCGCCGATCGGGATGATCAGCAGAACGCCGAAGGCCAGCGCGAGCAGGATGACGACCGGAAACAGCGCCGGCGCCCAGGCTGCCGTGGGGTTCACGGTGAGCGCGACCCCAACCACAACGGCAATGGCCAGGAGGCCGAGGTTGGTGAGGTTCTGCAGTGGATAGGTGACCGGTCGCTGCGGAATCCACTTCACCTCCTGCAGCTTCCCCGCGGCCAGAAGACTGCCGGTAAACGTCAGATAGCCCAGAATGATCTCGACGATTATCGCCACCATCCGAAAGGTGGTGAGTTCCCCGGGCCCCTCCGAGTACCACAGATAGTACTTGGCGGTGCCCACCAGGCCCGCCGCGAGCCCACCGAACGCGTGGGAGAGAGCGGTCCGCTGTGGAACGGCGGTAAGCGGCACCATCGACAGCGGCACTCCAACCACGAAACCTGCGATGATCGCCACGATGATCCAGCCATGGTGTACCACTTCGGGTTGAGCCCAGGTCGCCCCGATGGCGATGACCATCGCCGCTACACCCGCGTACACACCCTTCCGGGCGGTCATCGGGGTGTTCATCCAGTGCAGCGCGAAGATGAAGAGGACCGTGGCGATCAGATACGAGAGCTGCACCACGGCGTTCATGACCGCTTGTCCTGCTTCGGCTGCCGGTCAGTCTTGAACATCTTCAGCATCCGATCGGTGATGAGAAAGCCGCTGACGATGTTCGTCATGGACGCGAACAGGGCGATGGCTCCCATGATCCGGATCCCGGTCGGATAATCGCCGCCGGTCACGATGATCGAGCCGATCACGGCGATGCCCGAGATGGCGTTGGTGATCGACATCAGTGGCGTGTGGAGCAGACGGGATACCCGCCGTATCACCCCCAGTCCAATGAATGCGGCGAGCACAAAGACGTAGAGCAGCGACCAGTAATCGATTGATTCGCTCATGTTCCGGCCTTCTGCAGGGCATCTCGCGTCCGGGCGTGCTTCACCTCACCATCGTGAGCTATGACCGCGCCCTGCTGGATGTCATCGGTGAAGTCGAGCTGAAACACCTTGTCCCTGGTAAACGCCTGGACGAAGGCGGTAAGGTTGCGGGAGAACAACAAACTCGCGTGTAGTGGCATGGTGGACGGAAGATTCAGCGGAGCGAGGATGGTGACCCCGTGTGCCGTGACGGTCTCGCCCAGCCGGGAGAGCTCGCAATTACCGCCACCATCGGCCGCCAGGTCGACGATCACCGCACCCGGCCGCATGGATCGAACCATTTCCGCGGTGATCAGCCGGGGAGCGAATACCCCACCGATCAGAGCGGTGGTGATGACCACGTCTGATTGAGCACATTGAGCGGCAAGCAGCTCCCGTTGACGCAGCCGATCGTCCTCGGTCAGCTCCTTGGCGTAACCGCCGCTGGCGGATGCGGCTTCCTTCAGCTCGATGCCGACGTATTTGGCGCCGACGCTCTCGATCTGCTCTTTGACTTCCGGCCGGACGTCGGTGGCGAAGACATTGGCACCCAGACGCCGGGCGGTGGCGATTGCCTGGAGTCCTGCGACGGCGGCGCCGACAATGAAGACCCG
>DATFFX010000197.1:0-3393 GCA_035249825.1 Gemmatimonadales bacterium
CCCGAGCCGGAGCGGTAGAAATCCGGGCTATCCAGGTAACGCTGGTAGAGGGCGATTGCGGAGTCGGTCTGCCCCATGAGGTCATAGGCGCGTCCAAGTTCCGGCGAACCGAAAGCCGGATAGCCAGGTTCAGCCCTGGCAGCCGCCTGGAATTTCGCAATCGCCTCGGGCCAGCGCCGCTCGGCCAGCGCAATGTGACCCCGGCTCAGCTCCAGCTCGGCCTTCCCACTGTGGTACCACCGGGGATCGGCCACGCGCTCGTACTCGGCGACGAGTGCCCGGGCACGATGGATCCTCCCGGCCTTCGCGAAAGCCGCAGCGAGTCTCAGATAGGGGCGATCCATCGGTCCGAGGGAGCCGAGCGGATATCGAATCAGCGCGCGCTCCAGTTCATGCCGGCCTCGCACCGGCTCCCCACCCAGCGCCGCCAGTGATGCCAGCAGGATCACCTCGTCGAAATACTTCTGGGGGTTCGACGCTTCGACACGGGCGGCCATGGCGCTGCGCAAGTATCGCTCGGCGTTTTTCAGCCGCCCAGCCACGGCCTCGACCATACCGAGGTGCCGGACCGCTTCGGCGCGCCAGTTCGGGTCCCCGCCGAAGCGCTGAAGGAGTTCCTGGGCTCGAGCCCTGGCCATGATATAGTCGCCGCTCTGCTCTGCCACTTGAATGCCATCGAACCAGTTCAATGGCACGTTGGGCAGCAGACGGATCGCCTTCTGGAAGGTTGCCTCCGCCTGCTGCGATTTCTTGAGAGCCGTCTGGACCAACATCAAGTTGTTATAGGCTGACACATACGATGAGTCCACGGCCAGGGCGCGCTGATACAGGGATTCGGCTCGTGAAAACTGGCGCAAACCCAGATACACGATTCCCCGATGGTTCAGGGCTTCCCGATCGCTGGGGTGATCCTCGAGAATCGCCTCATAGGCGATGGCTGCTTTGGGGAGGTCCGGCTTTACGATCAAGTAGTAATCACCGAGAGTAAAGTACCGTTCGCGCTCGGTCAGCCGATCGAGACGCTGCATCGCGGCACCGTAACCCTCGAACACCCGATCCAGGTTGCCGATGTTCGCGGCATGCATGCCGAGCGTTCGGTAGGCCATCGCGAAGCCGGTGTCCAGAGCAATCGCCTCCTCCAGCAGGTCCACTGCCTTGTCCGAATTCCCCTCATGGTCGCCCGCGCGCACCGCGGCGCTATACTGCCGCAGAGCCGGCAGCGAAGCGGTGGTGACCCGTTCGAGCGGTGGTCCGCGATCGATCGATCTCAGCGACTCGCCGATCTTGGCCCGAAGCTCTCTCGAGAGACGGTCAACGGCAGCAATCAGAGCGGTCGAGTCCTGGGCGGTCACTCGGTGGGCGGTGAGCACCTCACCGTCCTTTGCCGAGATGAGCTGGGCCGACAGCACATAGCTCCCTGCCTTTGCGACCTCGCCCACTACAAGTGCATTGATCCCTTCTCGTACGGCGATCTCACGGGCGAGCGCCGGGTCGAGCCTGGCCGTGGCCGGCCGCTGCATGCGGTTGAGTACCTCGACGACCTGCACTGGGGAGACCAGGGTCACCGCCGGCGATTGTGCAAGATCGATTCGTAACGCCTCGGTGAGTACACCGCCCAGGCTGCTATCAACCTGCCGGGTGTTGAAGTCAGCCAGGAGCAGGCGCTCGCGTTCCTGGAGCAGGCCGGCGGAAAGCAGCGTGTCCTTTGGGCCAAGCCCGAGCGCGCGCATTGTGAGAAAGCCCGCGACCACAGCGCCGACGCCGAGAAAGGCGATCACGGGGCCGGCGATAGCCGTCCGCCGCGTGAGCGAGTTCCATAGATGGCGCGCCGGTGCGGGCCGGTGACTCGATTCGGGTGCCAGAGTCGTCGGCAGCGATAACGCCCGGGCAAACTCGCCTGCGCTCTGGAAGCGATCGGCAGGGGCGCAGGCAAGAGCCTTGGTGAGCGCCTGCTCCAGCGCCTCGGGGACGCTCACGCGCAGCGTACGCACGTGTGGAACAGGCTCCAGAATCCGCTTGGCAATGATGGCCTGGGGGGTTGGCCCGGTGAATGGAGGCTCGCCGGCCAGCACCTCATAGAGCACGCAGCCCAGGGCATAGACATCGGTGCGGGCATCGACTGAGCCCCCACTCGCCTGCTCGGGGCTCATGTAGTGCGGAGTGCCTACCGCCAGCCCGGTTCCAGTGAGCTCTTCCCCGCCCGCCTGCAACGCCTTGGCGATGCCGAAATCGGCCACCAGGGGCTGCCCGTCCGAGAGCAGGATATTCTCCGGCTTGATATCCCGATGGACCACGCCCTCCCGATGGGCGTAGTCGAGCGCCAGCGCTACCTGGCGGGCGAGCTCGATCGCGCCGTCCACCGGGAGCTGCACCTCCCGCCGGACCCGGTCGCGCAGACTCTCCCCGCGCACGTAGGGCATGGTGTACCAGAGCTGCCCGGCGGCCTCGCCGGAGTCCAGCACGGGCAGGATGTGCGGGTGCTGCAGTCGAGCCGTAGTGCGGATCTCTCGCAGGAAGCGATCCGGTCCAACGGTTGCCGCCAGCTCGGGGCGGAGGACCTTGAGCGCGACCAGCCGATCATGCCGGAGGTCGTGGGCCAGGTAAACGGTGGCCATACCGCCCCGGCCCAGCTCGCGCTCGAATTGATAGCGGCCGGCCAGAGCCTCAGCTAATCGAAGGTCGATCAGAGCCATGGGGTTGCCAACTGAAGGACGTTTGCAATGTGGTACGCGCTGGCCCGGATCGCCAGCAGGTGCTGGTGGGGGCCATCAAGACATCCGTATGGCTATAGCATGGCTATGGATAGTCGGGACGCTTCGTACGGGGGCAAGGTACCCAACGCATCGCTCTGGAGAGATGCAAGGATTTGCGTGTTACGGAACCGCGGCTTACTTTGGCAGCCAGCAACAAACGATGCCGGGATAGACTCACACCGAGCTTCGTTGAAGCTGAAAACACGACCAGTCTGAGTGAGCCAGTCGCCTCGATGGTGCCTTGCCCAGCCCGGCTCATGTCGTCCACAACTAAAAACCCGAGAGGATACCCCCGTGCCCCAGTTCTGTGAGGCTCCCCCCCGGCTCGCTCGTCTTCGTGCGCCCATGCTGCTGGCACTGTCCCTCGCCGTTGGCTCTTGCGGGCACACCGAGTCGCTCACTCAGCCTGGCGACAATCTGGAGAATGGTGCCACCGCCGGTGGCAGTGATTCTCCTTCGCTCGCGGTCGGCTTCGTCGGCGGCATTCCGTTCGGGTTTTTCCAGTTACCGGTCAACCAGGTAGGAAGCATCTACAACGGTGCGGAGCGGAATGCCCGAATCCTGGTCGAGACCGGCACGTTCAAGAGCACACTGGCCGGAATCAAGTCGCGAGGCGGCAAAGTCATTCTCCAGCTTACCG
>DATFFX010000198.1:0-2352 GCA_035249825.1 Gemmatimonadales bacterium
TCAGGGCCGGTGCGTTTCTACCACGGCCGCCAGATGGCACCCCGGGAATTCGTGATCCTGGCCGATGCGGAGGGAGAGGCAGATCCCCTGACCGGAGGCAAGGTTCTTCCAGTCTACCCTGCCACCGAGGGGCTGAGTCACAAAATCATCCGCTCCCTGATCGAGCGCCATCTGGACCGCCTGATAGCGCTCTCCGACGACGTGCTACCCGAGGGGGTCCGGCTGAGTCTCGACCTGCCTACTCTCCCGGACGCGTTACGGGTGGTGCACCGTCCGGTGACGCTCACCGAAGCGGAGCGGGGACGCCGTCGGCTGGCTTTCGATGAGCTGTTCGATCTGCAGTTGATGCTGATTCGCGCCCGGGCAGTCGCAAAGCGACACCGGAGCGGGGTGGCATTCACTCTGAAGCGGGAGCTGACCACCCGGCTCAGGGAGAGCTTACCCTGGGAGCTGACCGGCGACCAGCAACGCGCTGTCCGCGAGATCATGGGCGACATGACCGCACCGCAGCGGATGCACCGGTTGCTGATGGGTGACGTGGGAACGGGGAAGACGGTGGTGGCCCTGTTCGCGATGCTGCTGGCTCTGGAAAACGACTTCCAGGCTGCAATGATGGCTCCCACGGAGCTGCTGGTAGAGCAGCACGGCGCTACCCTGGAACGCCTGCTTGAGCCTCTCCAGCTCAAGCCTGAGCTCCTGTTAGGCCGACAGACCTCCTCCCAGAAAGCGGCCGTCCGCAAGCGGCTGGCGGGAGGCCAGGCCCGCCTGGCCGTGGGCACTCACGCGTTGCTCCAGGAGGGCGTGCAGTTCCAGCGGCTGGGCCTCGTAGTGATCGACGAGCAGCATCGCTTCGGCGTGGAGCAGCGCGCGGCATTGATCGGGAAGGGTGTAGCGCCGGATGTTTTGCTCCTCACCGCCACGCCCATTCCGCGTTCCCTGGCACTCACGCTCTATGGCGATCTCGACGTCTCGACCTTGCGGGAGCGGCCCCCGGGCCGGGGCACGGTCCGTACGGCCGTCCGTCACAGCAACCAGCGTGAGCGTGTTCTCGAGTTCGTCCGTGCCCAGTGTGGTAAGGGTCGCCAGGCGTACGTCGTACTTCCCGTCATCGAGGAATCGGAGCGTGCCGACCTGCGGGCTGCGTCTACAATGGTACAAACACTGGCTGCGCGCTGGCCCGAGCTGCAGGTAGGACTGGTGCATGGGCGGCTCAAGGCCGAACAGCGGGATGAAATCATGCGGCAGTTTCGGCGAGGCGAGCTGAATGTGCTGGTGGCGACCACCGTGATCGAAGTAGGCATCGACGTTCCCAACGCTACAATCATGGTTGTCGAGCATCCCGACCGCTTCGGGCTGGCGCAGCTCCATCAGCTCCGCGGCCGCATTGGCCGGGGAGCTGAGGAGAGCTACTGCATCCTCCTGGTCGATGGTCCCTCTCCAGATCGGCTCCAGGGATTTGCCGGGACACTGGACGGCTTCAAGATCGCTGAGCTCGACCTGGCCGAGCGCGGCATGGGAGATCTCATCGGGGCTCGGCAATCCGGTGGATTCGAGGTTCGCCACGCCCGGTTACCCGATGATGCCGACCTGCTGACCCGGGCGCGCGATCTCGCCAGCACGACGATCGCAGGGGATCCGGCGCTGCAGCGCCGGGAGAATCAGCGGCTTCGGGAGCGCGCTGTGGCCCGCTACCCTCGGGCCGTGGAGTTGTTCCGGGTTGGGTGAGCCGTAAACGTCTAGAAGTTGATCCGGAGCCCGAGGCCGGTACCGCCTCGCATGCTGCGGACTTCGGGCTCGAATGGGATGTTGTCGGGACGGCCTTTGGGGCGGGTCAGTTCCCAGACGAAGAGCACGCCGGCACCGAGAAGCGCCGTCTCTCCTCCAATGAGCCAGGCCCTGGCGGTCTGGTCATGCTGCAGGGTTTGCTGATACAGGTCCTCGATTGCCGGGTCGAGGTAACTTCCGTCCGGCCCTACGGCGCAGCGGGAGTGCACGACGTTACACTGGGCTTCCAGTTCATCAAAGGTGTCTTCGGCATCATTGTGGGCTTGAATGGCCAGGTAATTCATTGCCGCCGAGCTGGCGACCAGCACCCACTTGCCGTACTTCACGACAGGGCTGAGCTCCTGGGCGTGGGCAGGCCCACTCAGCAGCGTCAGCCCAAGCACCAGCGACCAGGCCCGCATCACTGGCGAAACCGGTGAAGGTCGCCGTTGCCCCCTATGGCAATCAGGCCGTCTCCCAACGCAACTGGGCCCAGCTCAACCGGTCGCCACACCCGCACTCGCCAGATCTCGGTCCCATTCGTGCGAAGAGCCCTGATCATTCCGTCGGCGCCACCCAGCAGAATCT
>DATFFX010000199.1:0-4454 GCA_035249825.1 Gemmatimonadales bacterium
CGACCTGTACTATTACGCCGCAGAGGCGGAGCTTGCTCCGGCCGCACTTGCCTATGCCGAGGAGAGCTATGACACATTGGCACTGCAGTTCGGCCACGAAGTCGGCGCACGAATTCCGCTGATCGTCTACGCTTCACATACTGATTTCGAGCAGACCAATATCCTTCCGTTCACGCCCCCTGAGGGGCTCCTGGGTGTCACGGATTTCCTCAAGCGCCGCGTCGCGCTCCCATTTCGCGGCAACTTCGCCGAGTTCCGCCACACCTTGCGGCACGAGATGGTGCACGCGTTCCAGCTCGACCTTCAGTCAGAGAGCTATCATCAGGCGCCCCGCTCGGGTCGCTTCGCCTACCCGCTCTGGTGGAGTGAGGGCCTGGCGGAGCTCTGGTCGGGCGGCGAAGACGCCCGAGACATCATGGTGCTCCGTGACCTGACCTTGAGCGGTCGCTTGCCTCAGTTGCGGCAGCTGACATACGTCATCGGCGGTGTCGTCTACCCGCTTGGCGGGAGAATCCATCGTTGGCTGGCTGATAACTACGGCGACTGGCGCGTCGCATTGATGTACAAGGAGGCCAATCGCTACGACACGTTCGAGGATGCCATCCGGGCCACGTATGGCCGCTCGCTGGACCAGCTGAGTGAGGAGTTCCAGCTTGCCATGCGCCGCGACTTCTATCCCTCAGTAGACAGCCTCGCACCGCTTCCCGTCCTGGGCCGCGAAATCACCCGCCTGGCGATCAAGCCCGCATTCCTGCCGGACACCTCCGCTGCAGATACGGCTCAGGGCCAACGGGGAGAGGTCGTGTATGTCTCCCCGGCAACCGGCTATGTCACGATCTATCGAAAGAACCTGAATGGAGGAAAACCTCGGAAAATCGTTACTGGTGGCCGCACTGCTAACCTGGAGTCGTTCCATCCGTTCGACTCCAGAATGGACGCATCCCGACCTGGTTTTCTGCTTTTTGCCGCGCGGTACGGAGACCGGGATGCGCTCGTGATCTGGGACTTGAAGCAACGAGAAATTGTGGGCAGGTATCAGTTCGATCGCCTGGTATCGATTCTCTCTCCCATGTGGATGCCCGACCGGCAAAGCATTGTCTTCAGCGGGTTGTCCGAGAGCGGCGTCTCCGACTTGTATCTGGTCCGGCTTCCGAATGGCAGACTCGAGTCTCTCACGCGCGATCGATTCCAGGATCTGGATCCCAGTCCCAACGCAGATGGCCGCCGCGTTGTGTTCGCCTCCGATCGTACCGCCGAGGGACTCGAGGGAGCGGTCAACCTGTTCATTCTGAACACAGCGACCAGAACGGTGTCACAACTCACACGGGGCCGCTGGGTAGATGAGGCTCCTTCATGGGGGCCTGATGGTCGCATCTATTTCACGTCCAACCGTGACAGCGTTCTCAATGTGTTCTCAGTGGACACCCTGGGCGAGGGTCGTCGGGAAACCTCGGCGTGGAGCGGTGCCTTCGATGCCGTGCCGCTTCCAGACAACGACGGCCTTCTGCTTGGCGGATTCCACGATCTCAGCTGGAACCTTTACCGCTACCCGGTCGACTCCTCGGCCCGGAAGGACCGCTTTACGACCGATACCGGTCCGCCCGCAGGACAGTGGGCGTGGGCCGTACCAGGAGACACGGCAAAAGGCGATGATGCTGGCGAGCCTTACCGGCGGCGCCTTACCCTGGACGTTGCTGCCGGCGATGCCGTCTTCATACCAGGATACGGCGGAGCGCAGGGTATCGCGTTCCTGATGAGCGACTTGTTGGGAGACAACCTGATCTTTGGGTCGGTTGGTTCCTTTCATGGGCGCCGCCTGGGCAGCGTATTCGAAAACATCAATGCCACAGCGGTGTACCTCAACCGCCAGCGACGACTGAATTGGGGGTTTGGAGCCTTCCGCACCAAGGGGAGAAACTTCGAGGGAGACAACGTCGTCGCCTACAACGAGACCGCGATCGGCGGACTCGGCCTGCTTCGCTATCCGCTCAGCCGCTTCAGCCGGGTCGAGGGCACCTTCGTCGTCGAGCATTCCGACAGAGTCGACTTTACCCTGCCGGTGGATCAGCCACGCCGGGTCGGCTGGATTGCGTCACACTACCTCAGTTATGTGCATGACAATTCGCTTTGGATTCCGTCAGGTCCTATTGACGGAACCCGGTTCAGCCTCACCGCCGGTATCTCGAGCGATTTCACCAACAGCCGCTTCGACAGCTATCTCCTGAGCGGTGACTGGCGCAGGTACTTCCGGCTCGGCCGGCACAGCACCTATGCCGTTCGTGCGCTGGGCTTCTACAGCGGCGGGGACCGGCCTCGCCGAATCAATATCGGAGGAACACTGGGGCTTCGGGGTTATCCGCAGTTTGGGTATATCCTCGGATCACACGCCTACATGCTGAACCAGGAAATCCGCTTTCCCGTGCTCAACCATCTCACGTTCGGCACGCCGTTCGGTGATCTGACGTTCCCCGAGATTCAGGGAAGCCTGTTCGCCGATGTGGGTAAAGCCACGTTTCCTTCTGCCGGCCTCGAGCGCGCACTACTGGGCAGCTATGGACTGAGCTTCCGCCTCGCCATAGCCCCGCTGGTGGTGCTGCGCATGGATATCGGACGTCGCTTCACCGATGAAGGCTATAGTGGCTACAGCCTGAGCTCGGAACAGAAGCGACCCGGCTTCGTGAGCTTCTTCTTCGGCTATAACTACTGATGCCCCAATACCTTGGGCTTGACCGCCCGGTCCTCCTGGCCTATCTTGGCCTGGTTGGAGCGGGGTGCCGGGCTGCACCTGGACGGGTTCTGCCTGAGCCTGCGGAGCCGGTTTCGCGCGAGCAGGTCGCCGAGTGGGTGGCCCTCACCGTTCCATCAGAGAGTCGGCTGCATCGATTCAAGTGGCTGTTTGTGGATGAGCGGGGCAGCGCTGGTGGACGAGGTAGTGCCCGCGTTGCTCCGCCCGATTCATTCAGATTCGATGTTGCAGGTCCATTCGGCAGTGGCGCAGCATCCGCCGTTGTAGTGGGGCAGCGGGCCGTGTGGACCGATCCACCTGACGCCATCGCAAAGCTCGTCCCTAACTATCCCCTGATGTGGGCGATGTTCGGCATCGCCATGCTGCCGGCTGAGGGTGCCGAGATACGGGGGCTGTCAGAGGACTCCGTCACCGTCTGGCAGTATGCCGGATCCAACGATACCGTCCGGTACGCTCGCACCCGTGGAGACCCGGTACGTTTCTTTGCCGAGGTTCGTCACGCCGGCCAGCTGATCGGTCGCGCCGAGACTACGCTGAAGCCCGACGGAGCGCCCATCGAGGCGCGACTCACTGTGCCGGACCCGCCGGCCAAGCTCGACCTCACATTTCTCTCCACTACCCAGGCCACATTTGCACCTGAGATTTGGCTTCGTCGTAGCCCTTAGCGCTCTCGTGCTCGCCGGCTGCCTGTATGGGTTTGCCGGAGGTGGCCTGCCGCCTTCGATCAGGACGGTAGCTGTGTTGCCGTTCGACAATCAGACGCCTGAGCCTACCCTGACGCAGGAGATCTCCCGGGCAGTACGCGAGGCGGTGGAACAGCGCCTTGGTCTGCGGCAGTCAGCCGAGCCGCAAGCGGACGCGGTCGTACGTGGCTCGATCACCCGCTATGAGCCCGATCTTCCTGTTGCCTACCAGGGCGGCGAAGACCGGGAAGTGACCGTCACGCGCCGGCAGGTGCAGATCACGCTCAATGTCGAGATTGTGGATCAGAAGCAGGGCAAGCCACTCTGGCAAAGGAGCGGGCTCGTGGTGCAGGGAGATTATGAATCGGGTCGCGAAGCAGAAGGCCGGGAAAAGGCCCTCGATGATCTGGTCGTCAACATCGTGGAGGGCGCCCAGTCGCAATGGTGAACCTCTCACGAGGTTCCCGGCTGGGCGCGAGTAGTCTTGGCTGTTTGTTTTCGCTGGCGCTATTTGTGGCTGCGCTGTACTACGGCCTGAACATCGGCCAGGTCTACCTTCGCTACTATCAGGTTCTGGATGGGATGCGGAGTCAGGCCCGTTTGGCACCCAGTCTGAGTGATGAGGTGATTTACCGGCGTTTGAACGGACAGGCCGACTCGTTGTTTGCCGGCGGCAACAAACCCCACTTCAAGATTACCCGTACGCACGGACCCAGACGGATCATCATCGAGACCGAATACACCGACCAGGTTGACCTGCCTCTCCTCAGGCGCACGTTCGTCCTCCGTCCGAGGGCCGAGGAGCCACTCTAACTCCCGGCTATGCACGACTTCTCCATACCACACCTGTTTCTCGTCGTAGCGGCGATGCTCATTGCTGCCAAGCTCCTGGGCGAGCTGGCCGAGCGATTCCACCAGCCCGCGGTACTTGGGGAGCTGATTGCCGGGGTGATGCTTGGTGCCAGCGTGCTGGGGGTCGTTCCCGCCACCGGAACTGGCGCGGAAATCATTCACGTCCTCGCGGA
>DATFFX010000200.1:0-6318 GCA_035249825.1 Gemmatimonadales bacterium
GCCATGCGGGATCGTGGCCAGCAGCAGGAGCTGATCGAAGGCACCGGGACGCAAGCAGCCGAGGGCGCAGCCACGGGGGCGATCAGTGGGGGGGTGCTGGGCGGCGTAATCGGCCTCCTGGCGGGTGTAGGAGCCCTGGCAATCCCTGGGGTCGGACCCATCATCGCAGGTGGTGCGCTAGCCTCAACCCTGGGCGGAGCCGGAATCGGTGCCGCCGCCGGGGGCCTCCTTGGCGCCCTCATGGGTATGGGGATTCCCGAGGAGGATGCCCGATACTTTGACGAGGGTTTCCGGGCAGGTGGAACTCTGGTCACGGTCAATGCCGGTAGTCGGACCGAAGAGGCCCGGCAGTACCTCTATGAGAGCGGAGCAGACATGGGCTCGCTGGGGCGGGGAATCGGCGCTGGCGCGGCGACCGGCACTGCCAGCCGGGGCCGTACTGCGGGTGAATCACCGACCGTAGAGTTGCGCGAAGAGGAGCTGCGGGTTCAAAAGGAACAGGTTGAAGCAGGCGAGGTACGGCTCCGCAAGGAAGTGGTCAGCGAGGACCGCACCATCGAGGTTCCGGTCACCCGGGAGGAGGTCGTTATTGAGCGGAAGCCTGCCACGGGGGGCGGCGGGAAGACCGGTGGCAAGATCGATGAGGGAGAGGAAGTGCGGATCCCGCTCATGGAGGAGGAAGTGCGGGTGGACAAGACCCCCGTGGTCCGGGAAGAGGTGAGTCTCAAGAAACGGCAGGTGCAGGATACCGAGCACGTCTCAGAGACCGTCCGCCGCGAGGAGGCCCGCATCGAGGAGACCGGTGCCGGCAGGTCACGCAGCAAGAACGCTGAGGCGTGGCGCGGCAACGAGCGTCGCTACCGGCACGACACCAGTTACACCGGCCCCGAACGGCGTACGGCCGGGGTCTGAGCTCCACTGGCACAGAAGAGCTCCGAAGGGTTTCTTCGGAGCTCTTCTTTCGCCAGACCCGGCAGGCCGCGACTACTGCTGCCTGCAGGGCACCCCTCAGTTGTGCCCTCATCGGAACAGCCCTACCTTAACACAATACTGATCAGGACGTTCGCTCGTGCCCTCTAGCCGGTCTCCGGCCCTCCGTTCGATCTGGCCTCTACGCTCGCTTCTGCTGCGCTATAGTGTTGCCGTTCTCTCCGTGCTGGTTTCGGCGCTGCTGATTCAAGGATTGACCTCACTTTCAGACTGGGACCTGCGGCCCGGGTTTCTGGTAGCAATAGCGGTCAGCTCGCTGTATGGAGGAAAGGGACCGGGCTTCCTCTCGGTCGTGCTCGCCGGTGTGGTCGCGATGGATCCCGGAGTTTTTCTGGGGGGGGCGGCACTCGCCGCGGTGTGCAGCCTCTTCCGCCGGTCTCCGGCTGGTGAGCTGGCGACTCCGTCTTCGCCGGAAGAACCGGCGACAGACCTCCCCTCCGCCAACTTCGAAGGCAGCGCTGGCAGATCGATCGCATTTTCCTCGGAAACCCCGCATCTGCCTCCCCCGTTTATCGAACTGACCACGGAGGCGACCTGGCGTTTTCATCACGAGAAGCCGCTGGACATCACTCTTCCCGAAGATGAGCAAGTCGAGCACCTCTACCTCTACTCTATGCTCGCCGAGTGCAATGATGCCTTTGCTCGCATGTATGGGTTCAGGACTGCCGGCGACGTGATTGGTACTCGTCTGGTGGTGTTTTGTCCGCCATCAAACCCGGAGAACCTGGCCTATCTGCGTTCATTCATCCGGAGCGGCTACCGTCTGGAGGATGCGGAGTCACAGGAGATCGATCGGTACGGCAACACGAAGTACTTCGTCAATAACCTCGTGGGGATATTCGAGCGGGGTCAGTTAGTCGGTGCGTGGGGGACGCAGCGCGACGTCACCGAACAGAAGCGGAGTCTGCAGTCTCAGGAATACCGCTCCCGAATCCATTCAGCGAAGAGCTCCTCGCAATAGCGGCTATTGGTGGAGTTTCTCGTCTTCAGTCTCCTTCCATCTCGCATCACCGCAAACGCACAGAACTGCGCCACGGTGGGTTTGCGATTCGGCCCGGTGCATTCGGGGACGGCGGTCTCATTGACCTCGATCCACACCGAGTCGGGGTCATGGCTTCGCTGCCACTCGGCACATTTCCCGCCGATGTCGGGATCTACCTGGAGGCCGCGTGGCTGGATGACGATTCGGGTTTCGATGGCGGCAGCCGCTGGGCTCGTCGCAGGTGCGGCTACGGCAGACGCAAGCGGCCTGACATATTGCCAGGGAGTGCAGACCTCCTCCACCGGGTGAGCCTCACCATGCTGGGCTGAGACGCAGGAAATTCCTGCTACCCGTCCGCCTGCCACTGGGGCCGGAAGGTAGGCGGTGTCGGCCAGGGCCGAACTCGGCTGTATAAGTGTCAGCGTGTCGGCCGAGCCGGAGATCACACTGACCCGCACCGAGTCCGGCACTCCTTCCGGCGCGGACAACGTGAGATCCCATCCCACTACGATCTGTAGCGAGTCGGCCGCTTCGCGGATGGTGGATCGGACATCGGCCGCCTGGGAAAGTGGCGGGAGCGGCAGAGTTGCAGGGCGGTCGGTCAGGTACCCATTGAACATCAGAGCCGTCAGCAAAACCGTGAGTGCCAGATAGACCACCCAATTCCGCACGTTGGGCGGCTGAGGTGTGTCAGGGAGTTTCGGAGGGGACCTTCTGCGCCGTCGAATAGTCCCGACGATTACCTCAGGGTTCATTGCAGCACCTGGAGTCCCTGCTCGAACACGATGTCTACCGGGATGCCTTTCGACCCGAGACGAGTGAGATCCTGCTGCAGAATCCGCGTGAGCTTTCCTCGTTCCGTCATGAAGCGCGCGACACCGGTGTAGTCACCATCACCCTGAAACCGCAGAATCTGACCAGCCAGCGCGTCTACGGCGGTTCGCATTTTAGGGAAATCCACTCGGTAGCGTCCGGTAGCGGAGTCCCGAGCGAATGCCCCATGCTCCTGAAAAAACGAGAACTGCGCGGCATTGGCTCGGCCATGGGCACTGGATGCGCCAAAACGGATGGAACGAAAAATTCCCGCGAGGAAAGTCACGTAATTGTCCTCCAGCTTTCCATCCTTCAGCTCACCTCGCTCATGCAGCTTGGTGATCATGTAGAGGCCGAGGATGTCTGCCTTACCCTCCTCGAGAGCGCCAGCCTGTTCCTTCAACGCCTCACGCACCGTCCCCTTCCGCCCTACCAGGTTCTTGATGCCGAGGCCGTGCGCTACCTCATGAAACATGATATTCGAGAAGAAAGCGTCGAAGTTGATGTGCTGTTTCTGATCCTCTGCGATGAGCTCTCCGGCGATCGGCACCAGAATCTTGTCGAACTTGGCCTTCATCGAGTTCTTCAGCTGCAGTCGCCGGGTACCCTTCCGCAGCTGCACCTCCTCGTCATTGGGTAGGTTGATGGCGATCGTCTTCGAACCCGCGTTGGCATCGCCTGCGTAGTAGACGGCGTCGTACGCATTCAGGTCCGAGTCAGTCCCTGGTTTCTCCCGTTTGTAGGCTGCCGGTACCGGCAGCTCGCTCTGCAGGCTCGGCAGCATGGCCGCGTAGCGTGCCAGTCTACCGCTCCACTCCTTGTCCTTGATCAACACGAAAGCCTCGTTTGCAGCCTTGTTGCCGAACAACTGGTCCTCGTATGTCTCTATCGGGCCGATTACTACGTCGATGGTATTGTCCTTCATGTCCAACCAGGCCAGGTCGCTCGGCTGGTAGTCGTCGGTCTGCAGGGCGCCAGCCCGCAACTCCAGATATCGACGCAGGCCGGGATCCTCGGCCAGCCCGGCGGCTTCCCGAAGCTTTGCGACGGCTGGGGTGACCTGAGCGGCGAAAGCCTCATGGTAGGGCACTGCTATGAGCGCCCCAGCCGAGTCGCGACGGACCATTGTGTACTGGCTGCGAAGTGCCTTAGCCAGGGCAGTGGACCCGCGCACGGCGCTGTCGAACTCCTCTTTGCTCATGTCACGTGGGTAGAAGCCGGCTCCTTTGGGCTTGGGGCCTACACCTTCCAGGAACGGCGCATTGTTATCGAGCCGATCCCAGGGGCCGTAGTTGATCTCAGTGTAACGGCGAAGATCGGAATCATTCAGCGACCGAAGCAGGGAATCCCGGTTGCCGTAGGCCTGTTGCCAGAAGATGGCATCCATCGAGCGCGCGGCATCGATGAGGAGGGGAATCATCCGGCGCTCGTTTTCCGTCAGCTTAGACAGGTCGGAGGTCAAGCGAACAGTGGTGTACCGGGCGAGTTTCTGCGCGATCGGGGAATCCGCTGTCGTGGGTTGCGATGCTCCTACCTTCGAGGCGTCGCCCTGACATGCGGTCAGCCCCAGGGCCGCAGCCGCAACGATCCAGCCGGTCCTGTTTCTCATTAGCTCATGGCCTCTTGGCGGAGTTATGCTGAGCCGGCGAAAGGCAGCCTCGCTGTTTCGGCGGCTACCGCCCCTCCAACTCGCGCTCACCCGGTGTATGTCGGTTGGCTCTACCGGCGCCGGGATGGGACTTGGCTTCATGATACCGTTCGCCTTTGAGCCTGATGAAGGTGACGAACTGTTCGTATTCCTCTTCGGACAAGGCATCCGCTATCGCGGGCACTAATCCCTTCACCAGCGTGATCCGCTCCTCCAGCTCCAGCGTGTTGGCCTGGTCCACCAGCGCCCGGATGGCGGGATGATTCATCCAATCGGTCTCTTCACTGGTGGTCATACGGGCGAGTCTCCTAAAGCCAGGTGATAGGTTAGTCGTTGAGGGCCGGTGCGACAGAGGCGAGCTCCAATGCACGATCGAGGTCGGCGTAAAGCGCTTCGATATCAGGCCACACGCCAGAGGCGCCGGCCGTGAGGAGATTCTCCGCGCTGGTCCCGCCGCTTTCTACACCAAGGAAGATCACGCCTGCTCCTCGGCACGCTTGTGCGTCATAGATCGTGTCGCCCACCATCGCGCAGTCGGCAGGCGCCATGGTGAGCTTTTCCACCGCGGCGATGACGAGATCCGGTTCAGGCTTGCTCGCTTCGGCTTCGTCATTGGTGACCAGGACGTCGGCCAGGCCGGGCAGGTCGATGCCGGCGCTTTGACAGGTCGCCTTAAGATGCTTCTTGTCGCTCGAGGTTGCGAGGGCGGTGCGGATCTTTCGTTGGCGGAGCGCCTGGAAGAGCTCCCGAACGCAGGGGAAGACACGAAAGTGTTCCCGCTCGGCAAGCTTCAGAAACTCTTCCTTCTGTAGCTTCCGCAGTGGTTCGCCGTCACGGCTTTCCACGTCCTCGCCCAGAATAGCAGGCACCAGGAGGTCGCCACCCTTTCCGATCTCCGGCTCGATACGTCCAATCGGCACGGTGTACCCCAAACCCTCGAACGCCCTGCGCCAGGCTTCGATGTGGGCGGGATTGGTGTCGACCAGGGTGCCGTCGATATCGAAAATGATTCCGTGCACTGGCATTGTTTAAGGTAGTACAAGACCGGAAAGACGGGAAAGCCTGCCGTGAGCGCAAGATGGGAAAGACGGAGGACGGAGGCGCCTTCGCGATGCTCAGGGTGAAACTTTCCCTTCCGTCCCCTCGGGTAGCCTGCCCTGAGGGTAGCGAAGGGCTCAGCGGGCAGGCTTCCGTCCCCTCTTCTTACTCACCCAGCCGAATGCGATCCACCCTGCGGGTCTGGGTCCTCGGGTTGTAGATGCCGAGGGAAACGATGCTTCCCGGCTTTTCGGTTTTCAGCGCATTTCGCAGCTCCGCCTCGGTCCTCACAGCCTTACCTTCGACAGACAGGATGATGTCGGGCCCGCTGCGCTGTGGGTCATCCACGAGCGTCTCCCAGGATGGGCCGCCAGGGGTAACGTCGGTGACGATCAGGCCGCGCATACCCTGCGGCAGTTGAAGCTGCTGGGCCACGCTGGGAGTAACCGGCTCGACGGTGATGCCGAGGCGGTTCATGGCGGAGCCACCTGGCGCGCCGCTGTTGTCAGTCTCCCCCTCATCGGCGGTGGCGACCTGAGGCTGATCGTTCAAGGCCTGGAGCTTGACCTCGAAAGTCTTTCGAACCCCACCCTTCCTGGCTACTTCGACCTTCACCACATCCCCGGGCTTCCGGAATCCGATGACCTGCTGGAGCTGTCCGACTCGTTCGACCGGCTTGCTGTCCACGGACACTATCACGTCTCCCGGAACAATACCGGCGGCCTTGGCCGGAGAATCGTCACTCGGAATGTCCTTGACGACCACGCCACGTATTTCCGGCAGGCCAACGTATTCCGCATCGGTGAGGGTCACATTGTCGATCGAGACACCCAGCGCTGCCCGGTGC
>DATFFX010000201.1:0-6891 GCA_035249825.1 Gemmatimonadales bacterium
TCCGCGGAATGTGCGCTTGGCAGAGGCACCGAGTTTCGGGAAGCCAATCCTGCTCTACGATGCTCAATCCGTCGGTGCCAGGAGCTACCTCGCGGTGACGGAGGAGCTGATGCGTCGAGTCGAACATCCTGGCGTCGTTGAAGAGGCGCCGGCTCCCATTCCCGAGGTGACCGCATGAGCGAGACGAAGCGTTTGGGGCGAGGTCTCGAGGCGTTGCTTGGAGCGGTTTCGAAGGAGCAGGCGGAGGCCTCCGGGGCGTTGCGCGAGCTGCCGATCGGGAGTGTGCTGCCGAATCCGTATCAGCCGCGCACGCACGTAGATGAGGCTGCGCTCGTCGAATTGGCAGCCTCGATAGAGGCGTCCGGCCTGCTGCAACCGGTCATCGTTCGACCACGAAACGGAAAATTCGAGTTGATCGCCGGTGAACGCCGGTGGCGCGCCATTCAGCGGCTGGGCTGGGCGAAGATCCCTGCCGTGGTGAAGGAGGTCGATGACCAAACCCTGCTGACCCTCGCGCTGATTGAAAACCTGCAGCGCGATGATCTCACCTCCATCGATGAAGCTGCCGGATATCAGCGCCTCGGTGATGAGTTCAAGTTGCCTCAGGCGGAAATCGCGCGACTGGTCGGGAGGAACCGCTCCACGGTGGCCAACTTGCTGCGTCTCCTCAAGCTTCCCGAGGAGGTCAAGGCGCTGGTGCAGGAAGGAAAACTATCCGAGGGCCATGCCCGGGCACTCCTGGCGGTAGAAAGGGAGTCCGAAACCATTCGCCTCGCCCAGGAGGCGGCCGCTCAAGGCTGGTCCGTACGGGAGACGGAGTCCCGCGCGAGAGGGGAGATCCCGAAGCTTTCTGCTTCTCCAACAAACGGCCAACGCACCAGAGCTCCCCAGAAGATGGCTAGCGGGGACGTCAGGAGAATCGAGGATGCGCTCAGAAAGCGTCTGGGTACCGATGTACGGGTGACCGCGCGGCGGCGCGGCCGCGGATTTCTGAGCATCAGTTACTACTCCAACGATGATCTTGCGCGGGTCCTCGAGCTGATCCTGGGCGAACCGTTCCCGGGATGAAAAGTCGCTCGCGCTCCGTCACCATCCTCATTCAAAAGGATGGTACGACGAAGACGAAGAGCTACCGCTTCCGGTTGTGGACTCTGCGGCTCGGTGCCTGGCTCCTGGCTGGCGCAGCGCTGCTCCTGGCCCTGCTGGTGGGGTTCTATGGCCCAACCTTCAGGGCCGCAGCCCGGGTACCCGGGATGCAACGGGAGCTGGCCAGGCTGAGAGCCGAAAATGCCCGCGTTCGGGAGCTCTCCGCCGCCCTGGACAGCGCCGAGTCACGGTATGCGCAGGTCCGGCAGATGATGGGTGGCGAAATCGTCCGCGACCCGCTGGCCATTACCTCATCGTTGCCGGTCGCGCCGCCTATCAGAGCTCGGCTCATCTCCTCACCGGTAGCTGGCAGTACCGGCCCTGGAATTCCGCGGCACTGGCCACTCGACGAGACCGGGTACATCACTCGCGGGCAGGTGAAAGCGGGAGGGAGGGACGAGGCGCACCCCGGCATCGACATAGCCGTATCGATTGGCAGTCTGGTGCGCGCTTCGGGAGGTGCCGTGGTACGCCAGGCTGGTGAAGATCCGGAGTATGGCTTCTTCGTGCTCCTCGAGCATCCTGACGATTACCAGACAATGTACGGCCATCTTTCCCGCATCTTAGTGACAGCAGGTGCCACCGTTGAGCCCAAGCAGGTCATCGGGCTAACCGGCAACAGCGGGCGCTCGACCGCGCCCCACTTGCACTTCGAGATCCGCCAGCGCGGGTCGTCCCTGGATCCACAGACTATGGTGAAGGAGGGGGCCTGATGGGCATTTTCAGCAACGCCGCACGGGATGAAGAGGGCAACGAGCTGAGGCGGCGACGCACCGACCAAATTCCCTTTTCGATTATCGCCAGCGACATGACAGTAATAGGTGACCTGGAGACAGAGGGAGTGGTCAGGGTCGAGGGAAGGGTCCGCGGAACCGTGCGCGTGGGCGCTCAAGTCCTGGTTGCTCATGGCGCTGTGATCGAGGGAGACTTGCATACCCAGGAGGCCGTCATTGCCGGCCAGGTAAGCGGGGCCATTCACGCCCGGGAGCGAGTCGAGCTCCAGGCCACCGCAATGGTTGCGGGAGACATTCTCACGCCGAGAATTTCCATTATCGAAGGGGCGCGGGTGGATGGCGAGGTGAAGATGGATGCCGCAGCGAAGACCGGAGCAGCCGGCAATTCCCCACAATAGTTGATAAGCCAGCTAAGTGTGTGGAAATCAAAAAGTTTGATCGGCTCGGCAGCGGCTCCGGCCGGCCGATCCTCACCAGGACAATTAGCAAGTCTCCAGCTGGCTCCTTGCTGGTGTCTTGCTGTTCTTATGGTGACGCTTGCCGCGTGCTCTCGCACCCCGGCCGAAGGTCTCCGCGTCGGGCTGATTACACCCGGTTCGGTAGCCGACGCCGCGTGGAATGCAGCCGCATATCAAGGGCTTCAGCGGATACGGGATTCGCTGGGCCTGCAAGTCAGTCATGTGGAGGCGCGTACGCCGTCGGAACAGAGCGAAGCTCTCCGAGCCTACGCCGCTCAAGGATACCAGCTGGTCTTTGCCAATGGATTCGAGTTCCAGGATGCGGCCGAGCGCGTCTCTTCGCAGTACCCCGGCACCATATTCATAGTCACCTCCGGACGTCGAGCGCACGGCAACGTCGTGCCCCTGATCTTTCGGCTGGAGGAGGCCAGCTACCTGGCAGGAATGGTGGCGGGTGGCCTCACTCGAACCAACGTCCTTGGTTTCGTGGGGGGCATTGAATTACCTCCCATTGAAGCCGCCTATCAAGGCTGGGTAAACGGTGCCCAGGCGGTGAATCGGAGGGTGCAGACTCGCAAGATCTATCTAAACAGCTTCGACGATGCCGCGGCTGGTCGGGAAGCGGCGGTCGCGCTCATGCGGGCCGGGGCGGACATGTTCCATCACAATGCAGATGCTGCGGCACTGGGACTCTTTCAGGCAGCTAAGGAGCACACAGGGGTGTACGTCTTTGGGGCCAATGCGGACCAGTCCGGCCTGGCCGTTGAGCGGGTTCTGGGGAGCGCAGTGATCGATCTTGCCCATGCATTTCTTCTGGTGGCATCCGAGGTGCGCTCCGGCCGCTTCAGGCCAGAGACGCGGATCTTCGGGCTGGAGGGTGGGGTAGTGAGCTACGTCGCCAATCCCCGCCTCGATAGCCTGGTACCTTCCGAGCTCAAAGCCCGGATGAGGGCGGCGAGAGACTCCATAGTTGCAGGAACGCTGACCGCCGCACCTCGGCCACGCACAATGGAAGGCTGAGCGGTGGCGACGGGTGTGTCGCTCCGAGAGGTCGTCGATTACCTCGACCAATATCTCCGGACCCGGGAAATACCGGACGATCCCAAGGCGTTGAATGGGCTCCAGGTCGAGAATGCCGGACAGATAGGTGCCATCGTGGCTGCCGTGGATGCCTCCCAGGCCACTATCGATGGTGTCGTCGCAACGCTGGAGCCCGGGCTCCCCCCGCCACTGCTATTGGTGCACCACGGGCTCTTCTGGGATGGAAACATTCCCGTGACCGGACGCAGGTACCGGCGATTGGCCGGTCTGCTGGACCATGACGTCCCGTTGTACTCGGCGCACATCCCGCTGGACGTTCATCCGGAGGTGGGCAACAACGCCGTCCTGGCGGAACGGCTCGGCATCCGCGTGGAAGGATGGTTTGGCGACTATCGTGGGATCTCCATCGGAGCGTGGGGCCACAGTCCAGCAAGTCTGGGGACTCGCGAGATCCTGGCGCTGGAGCTGGACCGCGTACTGCACACCCTCAAGGGGAGCGCTACCCTGATCCCCGGCGGTCCGGAGAAGCCCAATCGAATAGGAATCATCACAGGAGCGGCCGGCAACATGATCGCGCCGGCGCGTGATGCTGGCTTGGACACGTTCATCACTGGTGAGGGCCCGCACCACAGCTACTTCGATGCAACGGAGTGGGGGATGAACGTCATCTACGCCGGACATTACGCCACCGAGACGCTCGGCGTTCAGGCCCTCGCCTCGCATCTTGCCGATCAGTTCGAACTCGCCTGGGATTTCCACGACCACCCCACCGGCCTCTGAGTGTGACCCCGGTTCTCGAGCTCGCAGGTATTCACAAGCGATTCGGTCCGGTGCACGCCCTGCGCGGCGTCGATTTTCGTCTGGCACCGGGAGAAGTCCACGCGCTCCTGGGGGAGAATGGAGCCGGCAAATCCACCTTGATGCAGGTGGCCTACGGCCTGACCCGTCCCGATGCAGGTGAGCTCCGGGTCGATAGCGTGACTCGCCGAGTCTCTACCCCCCGAGCCGCCCGCAGCCTGGGGATCGGCATGGTGCATCAGCATTTCACGTCGGTACCGGCGCTGACCGTGGCGGAGAACGTCGCCCTCGCGGCCGGATGGCGCGTGGCTCCCCGCGAGATTCGGGAGCGCACCCGGGCGCTGAGTGAGCGGATCGGTCTCCCCCTCGATCCCGATCAGCGCGCAGGCAGGCTCTCGGTGTCGTTCAAGCAGCGCCTGGAAATCGTGAAAGCGCTTGCCACCGAAGCCCGGATTCTCCTTCTGGACGAACCCACAGCAGTACTCGCACTAGCCGAGGCCGAAGAGCTGATGGAGATGATCCGGGCTTTCACCCTCCGGGGCGGCTCTGCCGTTCTGATTACTCACAAGCTCGATGAGGCACTTCGCGCGGCGGACCGGGTAACGGTTCTGCGCCAGGGGACAGTGACTTTGATGAGCTCGGTATCGGAGCAAACCGTCGGCTCTCTGGCTTCCGCGATGATTGGCGCTTCGGCCGGCTCACCTTTCGTCGTCAGTAAGACAACCAGCAGCGTGAAGGCCGAGACTCCTCGAGAAGCAATCCGATTCGATGCGCTGGAGCTCTCGCGCGAGAGTGGGTACGGAATTGCGATTCGTCATGGAAGCTTATCGGTGCAGTCCGGCGAGATCGTCGGTGTAGCCGCGGTAGAGGGCAACGGTCAGAGGGAGCTTCTGCGGGCGGTGGCCGGCCGCATCGTCCCACTCCGCGGCAAGCTCCAGGTTACTCAGCCAGTTGCATTCATTCCCGAGGATCGGACTTCCGAGGGGTTGATCCCCGCCTTGAGCCTCACTGAGAACGTCGTACTCGGACTGGGCAAAGACGGACCATGGGTACGAGGAGGACGGATTTTCTGGCGAGAAGCAGAGGCGAGAACGAAACAGCTTCTGACTGAGCTGGACATCGTGGCCACCGGTCCCGGTATGCACGCTGCCGCCCTCAGTGGAGGAAACCAACAGAAACTCATCGTCGCTCGTGAGCTCTCCCGCAATCCAGCAGTGATCGCTGCCGAGAATCCGACTCGTGGCCTCGATATCAGTGCGGCGGCGGACATTCACGCCCGCTTTCGCTCCGCTGCCGAGGCTGGGGCCGCGGTGCTGTTCCACTCCGCCGACCTGGACGAGGTCCTCGAGTTGGCCGACCGAGTCGTTGTGGTGGTCAGGGGCGTGATGACGGAAGCTCCTCCAACCGCCTCGCGTGAGGAGATCGGCGCGATGATGCTGCGCTCCGCGCCCGAGGCATGACCGCGCTTCGCTGGGCGATAGCCGCCATTATCCTCGGCGTCGGTGTGCTGGCCATCGGCCTTGAGGCGGCTGGCTTCGACGCCGGCGTCGCTCTGGGTTCACTCTGGCGTGGAGCGTTCGGATCCTGGGATGCGTTCACCTCGGCCACGCTCGTGCGGGCGGTACCACTGGTGCTTATCGGGTTGGGCATTGCGGTCGCCTTCCGCGGCGGAGCGCTCAACATCGGTGCGGAAGGACAGTTCTACGCTGGAGCGATCGCTGCAACATGGGTAGGCCTGCACTCGGGAGCGCTTCCCCCGGCGGCTGCCATCACCCTGCTCCTCACGAGCGCCACGATTGCCGGCCTCCTCTGGATTCTGTTACCGGTCTGGCTGAAGCTGCGCTTCGGCGTGCTCGAGGTCATAAGCACGCTGCTGCTGAACTTCGTCGCAGTCTCGCTCGTAAGCCTCATGGTACAGGGACCACTTCAGGAGCACGAGCGGATCTACCCTCAAAGCGACGCGATAGCCGAATCCGCTCGCCTGCCTCTGCTCCCCGGCTCACGGCTCCATGCAGGACTGCTGATCGCGCTGGCTGGTGGCGTGATCCTGTGGTTCCTCTTCTCGAGAACGCTGTGGGGTTTTCGGCTTCGTGCTGTGGGCCTGGGCCCTCGTGCTGCTGAGGTCAGCGGCCGAATCGACAGTCGGCGTGTGGGTGCGATCGCGCTGCTGGTATCGGGAGCGGTTGCGGGACTCGCCGGGGGCGTCGAGCTGAGTGGAGTCTCCTACGCACTCTTTCAGAATCTCTCGCCGGGTTACGGATTCACGGGGATTGCGGTGGCACTGCTGGGCGGACTGCATCCGATCGGTGTCGTCGTGGCCGGATTGCTGTTTGGCGCTCTTCAGGCAGGCGCCGGGGCGATGCAGCGAGAAGCCGGGATCCCTGCCGTATCCGTGTACGTGGTGGAGGCGGTGATCATCGTCGTGGCGCTGCTTGCCACCGCACCGAGAGGAGGGTGGACCAGTCTCCAGGGCGCCGTGCGTAAGAGGATCGCGCGCCGGGCCACAGCTTGACAGATCTTCTGGTGCTGGCGGGCGGGTTTCTGGCTGCCGCCGTCCGGGTCGCGACGCCGCTGGTGTTGGCGGCCACCGGGGAAACGATTACCGAACGTGCGGGTGTGATCAATCTCGGCATCGAGGGAATGATGCTGGCGGGTGCTCTTGCGGCGACATTGGGAGCTACCGCATGGGGGCCCTGGACCGGGATGTTGTGCGC
>DATFFX010000202.1:0-2890 GCA_035249825.1 Gemmatimonadales bacterium
TATTCGATTTCGGGGCGGTGGCCAGGTAGATCCCAGTACGTCATCACGCGCCGGTCGCCGGGCTCTCCCTCCCAGATGAGTGCCGCCTTGTTGCGTCTCGGACCGCTCAGGTGCCGGTCGAGACAATTGGCCGAAGCGTTGAGTTTCCCACCCAGGAACCAGCGGGCATGGGGCGGCTGCCAGTCGAGTACCTGGGTCCACCGCGATATCCACTCGAGCGAGTTGGCCTCGTTCTCCCAGAACTTCCTGAAGTCGCGGCCCGCCTGGTACAGCGCTTCCGTCGCGGCAGCGCGCTCGGCGAATTCCGGAGCCGGCGGAAAGCGGCGAGTTTCTGAGAGGAGCGTATCGATCTGTTCGTTCATGGTAACCGGCGTGAGAGTGAGCTGGCACCCGCTACTTTTGCAGTGGTCTGCCGCGGAGTGCGGCGTAAAGCGGTGCTGCAATTGTTCGTAAGGAGCCCCGCAACAGATTGAGAATTACTGGCTTGTCGCCGTTGGCACCAGTCTCGCCTTTTCCCGGGCGAGGCTGCGAAGACGTTTGTGGTCTAGCGTCGATCCGCCCGATAAGAGCACACCCGGAGTGATTCGGGGCCGCAAAACTAGAGGTCTCGCCTGGTCGATTGTACCCGGTCGAGATAGCTCGGTGCCGAAGGAGGAGAGATGAGGTCCGCACCCGATGCAGAACGTGGCATGATAGCGCCGGAGACGCTCGGGCTCGATACCCGGGTCGAGATCCGCAAAGCCGCGATCAAGCTCCTGGAAGAGATGCCCGAGGGTGAGGGACGCCTCGTCATCGATCTGAGCCGGACTCGTCACGTTGATTCCGCCGGGCTCGGCGCTCTCATGCTGATCCAGCGGCGCGCCGCGGAACGACGTCAGATCGTTACCCTGCGCAACGTAAGTGACGAAATCAGATTCCTGCTGGTGCTGACCAAGCTGGACGATCTCTTTCAGCTGGAGTCGGCGGTGGCGTGACGGGTAAGACGGCAAGGACGGGAAGGAACTGTCATCCTGAGCCCTTCGACCTCGCTCAGGGTAAACCCCGCGCAGAGCCTGCCCCGAGGAACTACGCGAGGGGATCTCAGACCCGAAGAGCTTGAGATCCCTCACTGCGTTCGGGATGACAATCAAGCTACTCACCCTTCCCTGTCCTTCCCGTCCTTCCCGTCTTTCCCGTCTTTCCTGTCTTTCCCGTCCACTTCGGGATGGACGACTCACCCGGAATTGGTTAGAGTACCCGCGACCTGAGTCCTCTCGTCCCGGGCCGTGAGACACCGGCCTGTGGGGTAAATAAATGACCAAAGGAAAGCGCCGGCGGCGCGTCTTGATCGTAGAGGACGAGCCAGCCCTTAGGTTGAGCTATGAACGCGCCTTCAATCCACGATATGATTTAGCCTTCGCGTCCACCGGCGCCGAAGCGCTCGAGCAGCTGGAACAACATAAGCCCGACGTTGCCGTGCTGGACATGCGGCTGCCGGACACCGATGGTGTCGACCTCCTGCGGCGTATACGGCTGACGCAACCTGAGCTCCCGGTCATCATCACCACCGCTTACATGAGCATTGAGCCTCAGCTCAAGGTCCTCGATCTCCCCCATTCCGGCTACATCGTCAAACCGTTCCGCCTCGACGAGCTCGGGGCGCGAATCGATGCCATCTCATGATGGATCACTGCTCGAGGTTCGTGGACTGCAGCGATCGTTCGGGCGAGTCCGCATACTCCGTGACATAGATCTCTCGCTCCACTCCGGGGAGGCGCTCGCGGTCGCGGGCCCCAACGGTGCCGGGAAGACCACTCTGCTCCGGCTTCTCGCCGGCCTCATGCGGCCTACCGCCGGTCGGATTCAGGTTCTCGGGAAGGTGCTCGCTCCGGGATCGAGCTCGCTGCGGCGAGAGATCGGCCTGCTGTCTCACCAGTCGATGCTCTACGACGACCTCACCTTGCTCGAAAATCTCACCTTCGTGGCCCGGCTCTACAGTCTGAAAGATCCTGGCGCAGCCGCGATGGCGGCTCTGGCGGAGGCCGGTCTGGCCGAGCGGGCGGCCGAGCTGCCGCGTCGGCTCAGCCGAGGGCTCCTGCAGCGGGCTGCCATCGCGAGATCCCTGCTGCATCGGCCCAGGCTCCTACTCCTCGACGAGCCCTTTACCGGTCTGGATGCCAATGCCTCTGAACGGCTGCGCGCTCATTTGCAGTCTCATCTTGCTGCCGGATTGGGGCTCGTCATCGTGACCCACCATTTGGCGGAGGTGTGGCAGCTTGCGTCGCGAATTGCCGTATTGGTGGGGGGCCGGTGGGCAGCCAACGAGGCACGCGACGGATCCGTTGATGCATTCATTCCCCGGTACCACAGGTTGATCGGTGCCTGATTCCTTCCGCCTCGTCCTGGCCATCGCGGGCAAGGACATCAGGGCCGAGCTGCGCAGCCGCACCGCGCTGCAGTCGGCATTGGTCTTCTCTGCCCTGGTGCTGGTGGTGTTCAACTTCGCGCGCGATCCGACCGCACTGTCAGCCACCGATCTCGCCCCCAGCGTGCTCTGGGTGACGTTTGCTCTGGCGGCCATGGTGGCGCTCAACCGTGCTTTCGCGATCGAGCGTGAGAACTCGTCGTTGGATGGGCTCCTCCTGGCTCCGGTACCTCGTGAGGCGTTGTTCATGGGCAAGCTGCTTGCGAACCTGGCCTTTGTTGGCACCGTGGAACTCGTGACCCTGCCGCTCTTCGTCCTCTTCTTCAATGTGGCTTTGGGTCGTGCATTGCCCGGGCTGCTCGGGGTAACGGCCCTGGCGACTATCGGGTTCGTCGCGGTGGGTACGATCTTCAGCGCCATGGCGGTGCGCACCCGGTTTGCCGAGCTCATGCTACCTGTCTTGCTGCTCCCGTTCATGGTTCCCCC
>DATFFX010000203.1:0-12062 GCA_035249825.1 Gemmatimonadales bacterium
AGAGGTCAACGTGAATTTGGGCGCTTAAGAAGCCTGGTCACGCGTGATTGGACCGCCCGCCCCGCCAGTACACGAGGGCGCCCATCAGGATGAACAGCCCGGCTCCACCGATGACCTTGAGACGAAAGATCCATGGATCCGTGGTATCTGGCGGCGGGATCGTCGCAATGATCATCGCAAACAGGGTGAGCAGCAGCCCGCTTACGCCGGTCACCACCCCGGCAGCCTTGCCCCGGAGAATCGAGGCCCGCTCTGGTGCCGGCTCCTTGACGCGGTCGATCACGTAGCACAGAAAGAGATAGATGAAGGGGATGAAGTAGATCAGCAGCATCGTGTCGAGCAGCGTCAAATAAGCCCTCTCGACGGTCGTACCTCTCCCTAAGACTGACAACAGGAGAAAGATCGTGGCGAGAACCGCCTGGGTAAGGATGGCGACGTAGGGCGTCTTCCACCGCGGGTGTACCCGGCCGAACGCGGGTGGAAAGTAGCGGTCGAGGCCGATGACGAATGCTACCCGGGCGGGCCCGGTGAGCCATGCTCCGATGCCGCCGATGTTTCCCACGACGTAGAGAGCCGCCGCGGCCGGCACGATCCAGGCGAGCGCTCCCACCTCACGCGCGGCGATGGACAATGCCTGGAGAAAACCAGAGACGATGTGGACATCCTGCTGCGGAACCACCCATAGCAGCGAGGCGGTCCCTGCAATGTACAGAAATGCCATCAGCGGAGCGCTGATGTAAATCGCGAGTGGCAACGTTCGCCGCGGGCTCTTGATCTCATCACCCATTACGGCGCACAACTCCAGGCCGGCATACGCGAATGCAATCGATGCCCAGAGATTGAGCTGTGAGAGATCCCCGAAACGTGGGGTGATGGTGTCCAGCGTGATTGGAGTTGCTGCCGGCCGGGTGAGTGCAGCGTGAAGGCCAAAGGCGATCAGGATGGCACCCGGAATGTAGGTACCGATCGCTCCGATGTTCTGAAGCCACCGTCCGGTCTTGAGTCCGACGATGTTGAGCAGGACGGCTACCCACAATGCGGTGAGCGTGGCAAGGAGAATGTAGGTCCAGTCGTCCATCAGACCGGTATCGCCCCGGCCGATCGCGAAAGTGGCGATGACCGCGGTGGACATGAGCAGGTTGGGATAGTACAGGATGTTGTTGACCCAGTAACACCAACCGCAGAGAAAGCCGTGGGCATCCCCGAAGGCGCGCTTGGTCCAGAAATAGATGCCGCCCTCCTCGGGAAAACGCCCGGAGAGATGGCTGACTGCGAGCCCTTGCGGGATAAAGAAAAACAGGGCGGCGAGGACCCACAGACTGAGAGAGCTGGGCCCCGCAGCGGCGGCAGTCGCGGTCCATCTCAGGCTCAGGACCGCGACGATATTGAACAGGACCAGATCGCGAAGCGTGAGCACTCGGGGGAGCTCGACCTTCGCCGCGGCTGTCGTGCCGGACGCGGTGACTGTGCTCATGCCGTCCCTTCAGTACGTCGGCCGCTCAGGGGGCCGTGGCCCATATTCTGCATAGTTCCGTACCGACCGTGCCCGCCCCCCGGGCTGCTGCGGTAACCCTTTCCGCTGGTCGGAACCATGCCATCTCCACTCGTCGTCGACGCGCTACGCGAACAGCTTGTCAGGGTACTGGACTGGTATCGCCAACAGCGCCCAGCCTATGCCTGGGGTGTGGTGCTGCACCAGCGTAATGAGCGAGGCAGATTGCGGTTCGGGGCGATCACGCCGTCTGGCGAAAGCCTGCTTCTGAGCCAGCACCTCCTTGCCGGTCTCGCTGAAAAGCCCTGCTGGCTCGACGGCGCGGTCCGGGTGCGGCTGACTTGCAGGGAGGTGACACAGCGCCATCCCTGGCTCGACGCCCTGGAACGGCCCGACCGGCCACCCCTGGTCGAGGCACTGGCAGTGTGTTTCGATCCGAACGCTTCGCAGGCGGAATGCGAGAGATTTCAGGCGATGGCCGGCACCCTGACGCCCTCTACCCTGCCCTCCGAGCTGTTTCTTCTTACCCGTGAGAAACCGAGCGGCTGGCCGATCTAGAGAGAGTCGCCAGACGTCTGGCGACTGACGTCCGGCGACTCCTCGACTACTTCAAAAACAACAGATCCCTATACGTCGGCAGCGGCCACAGGTCCGCGGCCACCAGCGTCTCCAGTGTGTCCACCACGCTCCGCAACTGGGCCATGGCGGGCTTGAGATCGCGGCTCATCTGCGCAGCGTGGCTCATGGGATTACCATCGTGGTGCGCGGCCGCCTGTTCCACCCCGGCTGTGGCCTTACGGAGCCTGGTAACCAGCTCGACGAAAGTTCGAAGAGCGGCAAGTGTATCGGGGCAGTCTACGCCCGCTGCCTTGGTGGCGGTCACTGCTTCGGCCACTCGCTGTTGATGCCGGAGAGCCGCGGGCAAAATCTGCCCTCGCGCGATCGATACCATGGTCTCGGCCTCGATGGCGAGCTGCTTGATGTACTTCTCGATCATGATATGGGTGCGCGAATCGTGCTCCGCCCGGGTGAGCACGCCGTACTTCCGGAACAGATCCACGTTCTTCGTGGCGCGCAGCACTCCAAACGCATCGACTGAGTCTTTGAGGTTGGGCAAGCCTCGCCGGGCTGCTTCCGCGTGCCACTCCTCCGAGTAATTATCGCCGTCGAAGATGACCCGCTTGTGATCCTTGATCACTTTCTTGAGCACCGACAGGACGCCGGCCTGCAGCTTGGCGGCAGTCGGCTTCGAGCCCACCGCGCGCTCCAGCTGTCCCGCAATCTCATCCAGCGATTCGGCCACGATCGTGTTCAGCACGGTATTGGGCCAGGCAATGCTCGCGCTGGAACCGACCGCTCTGAACTCGAACTTGTTTCCGGTGAAGGCAAAGGGCGACGTTCGATTGCGGTCGCCCGAGTGGCGCGGCAACATCGGCAGCGTCTTGGCACCCAGATCGAGGACGCCGCCCTGGATGGTCCGCTTGGGAAGCCCTGCCTCCACCTGGTCCAGGATATCGGTCAGCATTTTGCCGAGGAAGACCGAGATGATCGCGGGTGGCGCCTCATTGGCACCCAGCCGATGATCGTTCGCCGCCGAGGCGATGGACGCGCGGAGTAGATCGGCATGAATATCAACAGCCCGGATCGTGGCCACGAGAAACACCAGAAACTGCATGTTGGTGTGGGTCTCGTCCTGGGGGTCGAGGAGATTGACGCCGGCGTCGGTAGACATCGACCAGTTGTTGTGCTTTCCCGACCCGTTCACCCCGGCAAACGGCTTTTCGTGCAGCAACGCCTGAAGTCCAAACCGCGGCGCCACCCGTTTCAGTGTCTCCATCAGGAGCATCTGGTGATCGCTGGCAATGTGACTCGCCTCGAACAGTGGCGCGATCTCGTACTGGCCCGGCGCCACCTCATTATGACGGGTCTTGACCGGCACGCCGAGCCGGTAGAGCTCCCGCTCGGCCTCGGCCATGAACGCGAGCACTCGGGGAGGAATGGTTCCGAAGTAGTGATCCTCGAGCTGCTGCCCCTTCGGTGGCTTGGCCCCGAACAGGGTGCGCTCGCAGGTAAGCAGATCGGGCCGTCGGTAATAGAGCTCGCGATCGACCAGGAAGTACTCCTGCTCGGGCCCCACCGTGGTGACGATCCGCGATACACCTACATCGGTGCCGAAGATACGAAGAATTCGAAGCGCCTGATTGGAGAGCGCCTCGACCGAGCGAAGCAGCGGGATCTTGGTATCGAGTGCCTCGCCGGTCCAGGAAACAAAGGCGGTTGGAATACAGAGGGTGACATTGTTCTCACCCCGCATCAGGAAGGCCGGGCTGGTCGCATCCCAGGCGGTATAACCGCGGGCCTCGAAGGTTGCTCTGAGCCCGCCGGAGGGAAAGCTGGATGCGTCAGGTTCGCCCTGGACCAGCTCGGAACCGGAAAAGTTGAAGACCACACCTCCACTGCCGTCGGGTCCGGCGAGCGAGTCATGCTTCTCCGCGGTCAGGCCCGTGAGAGGCTGAAACCAGTGGGTGTAGTGGCTCGCCCCATTCTCGATGGCCCAGTCTTTCATGGAGGCGGCCACTACATCGGCAACCGCGGGATCGAGCGGCTGGCCGTGATCGATGGTCCGCAGCAGGCTGCGGTACACCTCCTTGGGTAGCCGCTGCCGCATGGTGCTGCGGGAGAAGATGTCGGCGCCGAAAATGCTATCGACCCGCTCGGCAGTAGTGGAGGCGCCGTTCAGGGAACGTACAGTGGTGGTCACAGATGCTCTTGCCTCGTGCTTTGAGGATCCAGGATGGTGAACGGAATTACCTGCTAGGCCATCGCCGTCGGTGCGGCCAGCGCTTCCTCGAGATCGGAGACATCCGGGTCGGTCAGCTCGGTATACACCGGATGTGACAGATACCGCTCTCCGAAATCACACACGATCGAGACGATCAATTTGCCGGCGTTCTCCCGCCGCGCCGCCACCTGGAGTGCCGCCCAGGTTATCGACCCGCTCGAGATCCCCGCGAAGATAGCCTCCTCCCGCGCCAGCCTCCGAGCGGTGGCTATGGCATCCTCGTTGGTGACCCGGATGACTTCATCGTAGATCTTGGTGTCGAGGATGGAAGGAATGAAGCCGGCACCGATGCCCTGCTGCTTGTGAGGCGAGGGCTGGCCCCCGGACAGCACCGCGCTCTCGGCAGGTTCGACCGCCACGATGCGAACTCCCGGCTTGCGCTCTCTCAGGTACCGCCCTGCACCGGTGATCGTTCCGCCGGTTCCGATGCCCGAGACGAAGACGTCCACCGCGCCCGCGGTATCAGCCCAGATCTCCGGGCCGGTGGTCCGGTAATGAATCGCGGGATTGGCGGGGTTGTCGAACTGCCGCGGCATCCAGCCGCGATCTCCCAAACGATCCAGAATCTCTTCCGCGCGGGCCATCGCGCCTTTCATGCCCTTGGGGCCTTCGGTGAGGACCACCTTGGCACCGAGGGCGCGCAGCATGTTTCTCCGCTCATGCGTCATCGTGTCCGGCATGGTGAAGATGCAGCGGTAGCCGCGGGCGGCGGCGACATAGGCCAGCCCGATCCCGGTGTTACCGCTGGTGGGCTCCACGATGATCATGCCTGGCCGCAGGACACCTTTCTGGACGGCGTCATCGATCATCGCGGCGCCGATCCTGTCCTTGACCGAACTGTATGGATTGTACCCCTCGTGCTTCACAGCGATGCGGCCCGGCAGGTCCGCGGCCATACGATTCAGCCGGATCAGTGGCGTGTTTCCCAGTGTTTCGCTGACATCCTGGTAAATCTTCCCGTGCGGCATTGGGAGCCTCCACAGCTGTGCTTCATAGGTTATGAGGGTTCTGGCAAGGATAATAGAGGCTATTAGCTATTAGCTATGAGCTATGAGCTATGAGCTACTGGCTGTCGGGTTCGCTACAAAGCCCGCGCATGCCTCGGCTAACTCGGTCAGCTCGGTCGCGCCCCACTCGCCACGATCGTTCACCCGGGCTACCAGTTCGGGCGGCAGGCCCCGTACGCCGACGCGAGCACCGCTGATCGCGCCGGCGATGGCGGCCATGGTATCCGTGTCCCCTCCGACGCCGATCGCAGTGCAGATCGTTTCCCAATAATCGTCGGGTGAGCGGAGAAAGGCGTACAGGCTCCAGAGTATGCTCGGGATTACGAACGCCGATATTCCGCGCCAACTCTCCGTGTGCCCAGGGTCGAGTCCTGACTCGTGCACGTGGCGCCCCGCTTCGGCAGGGGCCAGTGAGAGCCACCGGTTCAGATCGCGAATGCCGCCTGCCACAGAGCGATCCTGCATCTCGGCGCAGCTGGCAAGATCCTCCAGAAATGCCGCCTTGTCGATAGGCAGACGGGCGGCAGCGAGAGCGACGGCCCGCGCCACCACCGCAGCCGCGGCCGCGCACCGAGGATCGCGGTGGGTGATGAGAGCTTGCTGGTGCGCCGCCTGGCACATGGCCTGCCGGTCGGGACAGAGTAGGCCCAGCTGACCCGATCGCATCGCCGCGCCATTGCCCGCGTACGGTGCTGGAGTTCCGGCCTCGTTCCAGGGCACATTCATCAGCAGGCGCGAGGCTGCGGCTCGCGTACCCGGACCCGCTCCTACGTCACGCCGGAGCTGGAAGAGTGAGGCCAGCCGGGCGGCGAAGATCGAAGGCTGCCAGCCGTGCGCATCGTGAAAGCTTCTGAGCAGCTCACGGGCGAGCTGGGTGTCGTCGCTGTATTGGCCGAAGGGAAACTCCGGGTGGGACCACTCACCGGCTCGTCCGCCACGCAGCCAACCCTCCACATACACTCGCGCTACTTGCGGTGGTTGTGCCTCGACCACGAACCCCAATGCATCTCCCAGCGCCTGACCCAGGATCGAGCCGGCAAGCCGGTCCGCGCTCACCCCGGAACCGGGGTGACTTCCCGCCCACAGTGTTTGCAAAGACGAGCCCGGGCGAGAATGGGCTCGGCGCAATAGGGGCACTCGCGCTCGACCCGAGGCTGTCCCGGCTGTAGTACACCGGGGCCACCCGGGTAGCTGCCTCTCCGCTCTTCCTGCTCGATGATCTGGCTCTGAATCTGGCGGCGGAACTCCAACGGTTCGGCGATACCCCTGAATGCTCCCTGGGTGCCACCGGTGCCGGTGAGCGTGAGCGTCCCGAAGCCGAGCATGCGGCCGATGACACCCTGGTCCACGGCAATCGCCTCCACCTTGCTGAGCAGGGTCTCGTCGGACTCGCGCTCGACGAAGCCGACTTTGCCGAGCACCCGCTTGTTCGTCACCGCGAACTCGGACGTCACATAGCGAATCGCCGGCCCGACCGCGATCAGGAGGCCAATGCCTGCGAGCCCCAGGCCGGCATAGGCATAGGTTGGCTCACCGATGGCCTGGAGGAAAATCCACGCGCTGATGCCGAGGAGTACTACGACGATGGAGCTGAGAAAGATGGTCCAGTGCAGGCGGGCCCGGTACACGATCCGCTCGCCGCCGAGCAGGTGGTCGTCGAGGTAGCTCATGGGGACAAGATAGTGGCAAAAAAAGAGCCCCGCACTTGCGAGGCTCTTGTACCGTCGAACTACTTGTTGCGTTAGCCCTATGACTGCTCGATTGTGACCGGGTTGGCAGTACTAGCGCAGAACGTCTCGCTCGCGTCTCCAACTGCCTGCACCGCAAGGATGGCCGCGGCGATGTCCAGGTCGCAGACCGTGACGAGAACGTTCGCGGCGACTGCTGCATTCACGTCGTTGAGGATCTCGACGTTGCCGACGCTGACATTGATCAGACCCTCTTGACGCGAATTGTTCCCGCCAACGGGACCCGGGTTCTCGCCGGGCGTAGCCTGTGTGATTGTGACCTCCTCGGCAGTACCCTCGCAGAACGTCTGGCTGCCGTCCGCGAACACCTGCTCCGCAAGAACGGCGGCCACGATGTCCACGCCACACACGGTCGCGATGACGTTCGCGGCGACAGCAAGATTGACGTTGTTCAAAACTTCGATGTTGCCGGTGCTGACGTTGACGAGTCCGTTCTGCTGCGATTCGTTCTGGAATTGCGGTTCCACAGTCGCCGGACTCGACAGGTCTGACGCGCTTGACGGGCTTGACGGGGAGCTATCGTCGCACGCTCCGAGAGCAAAGGCTACAGTAACCGCCGCAAGGCCTGCGGTTAAGCGATTTCGACTGGACATGGCAGCTTCACCTCATACTGGATCAAAGAGCGGGTAAGTTGCTTCAAGGCAACGACAACAGGTACTGTCCCCGCGAAGGACCAGTAATACAGCACTAAGTGTTCAGCACATCGGTGAGCCTCATCACGCATTTTTGATCTAATTTCCTCCTGACCTTCAGACCGCAAGTCTTTACGCCTAGCCCAATTGCGCTCGTTGGGTGTAGCGAATGCTTGAGAACCGGAGGTAACGCGAGGAATAGAGGTCGAGCCAAACGACCGGTGGCCTCCCAGAAGTGGGCAGTCCTCAGATAATCGACATAGCCGAGTTCGGGCGTCGGCGTGCTCGCTACTCACCATTGTGCTCGCGGTGCCTGCCTACGGGGCAATCAGGGCGGCAACCCCATCCGCGCCACCACGGCCGCGAAGCGCGGGTCACTGCGAAGGGACGCGAACACGGGATTGACTTTGATGAACTCGAGACCTGGGTGACGCTCGGCGGCAGCACGTTCGAGCTCGGCTAACGCCAAATCTCGTGCTCCGAGCCTCGCGTACAGCCGGGCGGCCGTCTCGTGGTTCCCCCCAACCCAGCGGAGGCCTCCCGGGGCTCGCAGTGCGTGGAGCACCGCAGCCCGAGCCCGCGGATCGTTACGCGCTCGTACACGCGCCCGCGAGAACCAAGACGTATCGCCCAACGCACCCAAGAGAGCAAGCGCCTCGTTCTCTCGTCCCGCCGCGATATACGACGTCAACAGGTTATGCCGCAGTAAGCTGGCGGTGGAGTCTCGTGCCATGGCCGCGCGCAACACCGCCACCGCCTCATCGGGCCGTCCGCTAAACAGGAGAGCGACAGCCAGAATGTTATTCGTTGCCGGGGCCAGCGGGTCGAGCCGCACAGCCGTGCGTGCCTCTGCATTCCCCTCGCGCAGCCTGCCCATACTCAGCAGGTGCTCGGCCAGCCGATGGTGCGCCGTAGCATCGCTGGAGTCCAGGGCGATCGCTCGCCGGACAGACCGCTCTGATCCGGCCCAGTCCCAGTAGCCGTAGCGGAGGATCTGGTTCAACGAGGCGTGCGGCCCGGCGAGCGTTGAGTCGAGCGCGATGGCCCGCAGCGCCGCCGCCTTTGCCCGTGCGTAGGCGGTATCGCGCGGAAAGCGGCGGACGCGCGCAGGAGATCCTGTGGCCCGCCCATAGACGTCGTACAGTGCGTATGCGTCGGCCAGGCCGGCCCACGCGCGGGCGAAGCTTGAGTCCCGGGCGAGTGCCCGGCGGAAGTAGTCAGCCGCCCGCTCCAGGCTCTCGGGCGTACGCCGGTTCCACTCTGCTCGCCCAAGCACGTAGAGCCGGTATGCTTCGAGATCCTCGGTGGGCGGTCGCCGCACGGCCTGCTGTTCGCCGCCCCCAAGCGTTCCTCGCAGCGCCTCCGCCACGTGCTCTGCCACATCTGCCTGAAGCCGAAAAACATCAGCCAGCACACCATCGTAGGGCTCCCCCCACAGGTGGCTGCCATCATCCACCCGAATGAGCTCGGGCGTGATTCGCACCTGCTTTTCACCACTCGGGCCGACAGCCGAGCGTGCGGTGCCGTCGAGCACGTAGTCAACGCCGAGCGTCCGGCCGAACTCTGGAGCTGTTTGACCTGACTGGGGGTATTGGAGTGCGCTGCTTCGGGCGATGAGGCTGAGGCCAGGCACTCGCGCGAGCCGTGTCATGATCTCCTCGCTCACTCCGGTGGCGAATGCGCGGTCGCTCGTGTCGCCTGCGCTCTCGAATGGAAGCACGGCCAGGCGCTTGGGAACAGCACTCCCCTCAGCCTCGCGGGTGTGTTGCGAGCGCAACCAGCCGAACAGCACCCCAAGGCCAACGAGGAACCCTAACGCCAGTGCGGTGGTGACCACACGTATGCGGGGCGAACGTCGCCTATCGACAGGATGTGGCAGGGCTATCGTTTGTTCACTGGTAGGGTGCCGTGCTTCGGCTGGAGTTGGCGTCAAGGCAGGCAGCGTCAGCGCTCGGGCAAACTCAGCCGCTGAGCTGAATCGATCGGCGGGCACGAAAGCGAGTGCTTGATGGATAGCTTGGTCGACACTCTCCGGCACAGCCGAGCGGGACTTGCGTACGTGCGGCACCTCGCCTTGGAAGCGCTTCGCGGTGATAGCCTGTGTCGTGGGACCGGTGAACGGTGGCTCGCCCGCCAACATTTCATACAGTACGCATCCCAGCGAGTAGATGTCGCTCCGTGAATCGATAATCCGGTCTGCGGCAGCTTGCTCAGGGCTCATGTACGCTGGCGTGCCCAGGCTCATCCCCGTTTGGGTCAGGTGCCCGTCGCCCCCAGTCAGGGCTCGGGCAATTCCAAAATCAGCTATCAGCGTGCTCCCATCGGTCGTGAGGAGCAGGTTCTCAGGCTTGATGTCACGGTGGACGACGCCCTGGTGGTGCGCGTAATCGAGTGCCCGCGCGGCGTCGCTCGCAATTCGAAGAGCATCGTTGATTGCGAGCTGCCCCTCTCGACGGAGCCGGTCGCGCAGGCTCTCACCTTCAACAAACGGCATCGTAAACCAGTACTGTCCCCCGGTTTCACCAGAGTCGTGCACGGTAAGGATGTGAGGATGTTGAAGCCGGGCGGCAACTTTGATTTCCTGCTGGAAGCGCTCGGGGCCGAGCGTGACGGCCAGCTCCGGATGCAGAACCTTCAGGGCGACTGGACGGTCGTGCCGGAGATCGTGGGCCAGAAACACGGTGGCCATGCCGCCACGACCGAGCTCGCGCTCAATGCGGTAGCGATCAGCGAGGCCACTCTGGAGCCGGTCGCGAAGATCTACCACTCAAACCTGTCGTGACGGTGTATTGCGGAACCACAGAAGCATATGGCCCGGCCATCCGGACGGGTAGGACTGACCGGACTTTCAAATGGGGGAGTGCTCATAAATGAAGGAATGTACGGACAGGGTGGGATTCGAACCCACGATACCCTTGCGGGTATACCGGTTTTCGAGACCGACGCCTTCAGCCACTCGGCCACCTGTCCAGACAGCGGGCGAAAGATAAAGCCACGGCAGTAAACAAGTGAACGGGAGCCCGATGTTCCGGGCTCCCGCCTGCTACAGTCGTTCCCACGCCAATCAGGCGATCTCTAATCTCTGACATTCATCGCCGTATCGGAGGCGCCACTCAGGGCCCGCGCTCTCTCGATCATGGTGATGAACTCGGCCCGATAACCCTCCGGGTCCTCGCCTCGCGCCTCCTGTGCCAGCGCCATCACCAGATCGTAAGTCGCGGCGCCCTTGTGTTCCGAGTCCCGTAAGAGAAGCGCGAACGCGGCCACGGCCGAGGCAAAACGGAGGTCTGCCGAACCCTTCAACCCGCCGCGATCGATGACTGTCGTGGAGAGCAGGCGGCTCCGGCTACCGGCAGGATTCTTATAGCGTAAACGCACCGTCATCAGCTCGGAGCTCCGGCTGGCAGACGGCCGAAGCGCAACCTGCTGATAGGTGAGACTATCATCGGCCAACACCACCGAGGTCGCCCCAACGGGGACTACCTCGTATAGCGCGGTGACAGCATGGCCCGCTCCGATCTCTCCGGCATCCTTCCTGTCGTCGGCAAAATCCTCCTTACGCAGCATCCGGTTCTCGTAGCCCAGGAGTCGGTAGGCTTGGACCCTTGCAGGATTGAACTCGACCTGGATCTTCACGTCCTTGGCGACAGTAAAGAGCGTGCCGCCGAACTCCTGCACGAATACCTTGCGGGCCTCCCGGAAGCTGTCGATGTACGCATAGTGACCATTCCCCTTGTCGGCGATCTGCTCCATCTTGGTGTCCTTCAGATTGCCGGTGCCGAACCCCAGCACTGTAAGGAAGGTTCCTTCCTCGCGCCGAGCCTCGACCAGCCGAATCATTTCTGCATCGGAGCTGACCCCTACGTTGAAGTCGCCATCGGTTGCCAAGATGAGGCGGTTGTTGCCCTCGGGAAGGTAGTTCTGTCGTGCCACGTCATAGGCGAGCTTGAGTCCCGCCCCGCCGGCGGTGGAGCCTCCCGCCTCGAGGCGGTCAATGGCCCCTAGAATTGTGACCTTGTCGGCACCCGAGGTAGACGGCAACACCAGCCCCGCCGCCCCGGCGTACACCACGATGGCTACCCGGTCCTCCGCCCGGAGCTCCTGCACCAGCGCACGAAAGGCCTGTTTGACCAGGGGAAGCTTGTCCGGGGACTGCATCGACCCTGAGACATCGAGCAGAAAGACGAGGTTGCTTGGTGGCAGGTCGCGCGTAGCGATTCGTTTGGCCTGGAGCCCTATGCGAACCAGCTGATGCCCCGGAGCCCAGGGGCAGGGTCCGACTTCAGTGGTCACCGCAAAAGGATGATTGCCGGTGCGATCGGGATAGGTATAGGAGAAATA
>DATFFX010000204.1:0-4725 GCA_035249825.1 Gemmatimonadales bacterium
CCGCGTCTGCCGGTGGGAGCGAGCCCTGGCTCAGAAAGCGCCGCACGTTGCTGTACGAGGCCGCATCGACGTCAATAGAGAAGGTCGAGAGCGGGTTCGCGCCGGCCGCCAGAAACCGGTTCTCCTCGATGAGGGCATATGCTTCGGTGTTGCCGGGCTCACCTTGCCAGCGCCAGGGTTCGGCGGGTGCCTGAACACTGTATCCATCCTGCCGGTTTTCGACCTTGCCGCCGTGTGAAACGCCGGCTGCCTTGCGGCTCTGCTTCACGTCGCTCTCGACGCGCGCCGCCACCGCGCCCGGCGCGACTGTGATCTCCTGCACCTGGCTGGGTAGCAGCTCCAGCTTGAAATCCTGAGTCGTCGTCTTGCCGGCCCGAACCGTGACGGTAGCCTCTCCTGATTTGTAACCAATGAATGCCGCGCGAACGGTGACCCTGCCCTTGGGAACTGCCGGAAGCGTATATGCGCCTGCCGTATCCGCGAGAGCGCTGAGCGCCGTTCCCACGATGAAGATCTGCGCGTGGGCGATTGGAGCGCCGCGCTGGTCCCGCACGTGGCCTTCGATGCGGCCGGTTTCAGGCGGACTGATGGTGGGACTCGATGCTGTCGTGGTCAGGGTTGCGAGCAGAAACGGTGCTATGGCCGGCATGAACCGGGCAGGAACGGAGTGAAGCAGGCGCATACGAGACTCCGGATGCAGAGGATTGCATCGGCCGCCGAGACCCGGCGGGCGCGATGTGCTCTGGAGATGCGCGAGCCTCTGCTACTCACACAGGTATACACCTAAACGGTAAACAGTGAACGGGGCGCCATCTGCCACCCTGTTCACCGTTCACTGTTTACTGTTCAGCGTTGTCTGGGGTTTACCGTCTACTCAGGAAGAACCGTTTCAGCAGGTCACCGCATTCATCCGCCATGAGGCCCCCAACCACCTCGGGCCGGTGATTGAGCTTGGGATTGCGAAGCAGATCGTGGACCGAACCGGCCATGCCGTAGCGTTCATCATAGGCCCCAAATACCACCCGGCCCACCTTCGCCAGTATGATGGCGCCGGCACACTGGGCGCACGGCTCGAGGGTGATGTACAGGGTGGCTCCAGGGAGTCGGTCTTCTCCCACGCTCTGCAGTGCGCGTTGGAGAGCCAGCAGTTCGGCGTGCGCGGTGGGGTCCCGGCGTTGCACGGTTTCGTTGTGGGCTTCGCTCAGCACCTTACCTTCGGTTACCACGACCGCCCCGACCGGGACCTCTTCCCGCACCGAGGCCGCGCGGGCCAATCTGAGAGCGGCCTCCATTCCCACGAGATCGCTGGGGGAAGGTGTTCCCCTACGCACCGGCCATCTCTGGCTCTGCCGGGGCCGGCGTTTCTGCCTGATCAAACCGCAGCACGTCGCCATCCCGCTCGACCCGAATGGTGTCCCCCTCGTGGAAGTTGCCCTCCAGCAATTCGAGCGCGATCGGATTCTGAAGCAGCCGCTGGATGACCCGCTTGAGGGGACGAGCACCATATACCGGATCGTACCCCTGCGCCGCGATGAGCGCCTTGGCCTCGGGCGTGACGTCGAGGCTGATATGCCTCTCCGCCAGGGTGCTCACGAGCTTCTTCAGTTGCAGATCGACGATCTGCACCAGATCTTCCCTGCTGAGCTGGCGGAAGACGATGATATCGTCCACCCGGTTGAGAAACTCGGGCCGGAAATGGTTGCGGAGCTCATCCCGCACCCGCTCCTCTACCCTTTCCCACCCGCGGGCGTCGAGCTGTCCTCCGGCGTCCACGATGTATTGGCTGCCGACGTTCGAGGTCATGATGATGACGCTATTCCGGAAGTCCACCAGCCGTCCCTGACTATCGGTGAGCCGTCCGTCGTCCAGAATCTGAAGCAGCACATTGAACACGTCGGGGTGACCCTTCTCAATCTCGTCGAACAGGATGACGCTGTACGGCCGGCGTCTGACGGCTTCGGTCAGTTGGCCTCCCTCCTCGTAGCCGACATATCCGGGAGGCGCGCCGATCAACCGGGCGACCGAGTGTTTCTCCATGTACTCCGACATGTCCAGCCGGATCATGGCGCGTTCGTCGTCGAACAGAAATTCTGCCAGCGCACGAGCGGTCTCGGTCTTTCCTACTCCGGTAGGCCCCAGGAAGATGAAGGAACCCAGCGGCCGATTCGGGTCCTGCAGACCTGCGCGGCTCCGGCGTACGGCATTGGCCACTGCCGTCACGGCGGGCCGCTGGCCGATGACCCGGCGGGCGAGCTCGTCCTCCAGCCGGGTGAGCCGCTCCCGCTCCGATTCCATCATCTTCGACACCGGAATCCCGGTCCACTTGGACACGATTTCCGCGATATCCTCGGCGTCCACGGCCTCCTTGAGGTACATGGCGTCGGCCTGGATCTCGTGCAGCCGCCGCTCGTCGTCGGCCAGTCGGCGCTCCAGCTCCGGCAATTTGGAGTAGCGCAGCTCGGCCGCACGCTGCAGATCACCTCGCCGGGTAGCCTGCTCGATCTCCGCGCGAACACTCTCGCTCTCCTGCTTGAGCTGCTGCATCTCCTGAAGCGCGCTCTTCTCCGCCTGCCACTGGGCCTTCATTCCACTGGTCTTCTCCCGCAAGGTGGCAATCTCGCGGTCGAGTCCCTCGCGGCGCTCCACCGCAGCCTTGTCGCGCTCCTTCAATAGTGCCTGGCGCTCGATCTCGAGCTGGACAATGCGGCGCTCGACTTCATCGATCTCCTGCGGCAGGCTGTCGATCTCGATCCGCAGGCGGCTGGCCGCCTCGTCGATGAGGTCGATGGCCTTGTCGGGCAGGAATCGGTCGCCGATATAGCGGTCCGACAGCGTGGCGGCTGCGATGATGGCGTTGTCGGTGATCTTTACGCCGTGGTGAATCTCATAGCGCTCCTTGAGTCCCCGCAAAATCGCGATGGTATCCTGGACCGTCGGTTCGGGGACCATGACAGGCTGAAACCGGCGCTCCAGTGCAGGATCCTTTTCCACGTGCTTCCGGTATTCATCCAGCGTGGTCGCCCCAATCACGTGCAGCTCACCCCGGGCGAGCGGCGGCTTCAGCATGTTGCTTGCGTCCATGGCGCCTTCGGCAGCACCGGCACCCACGATGGTGTGAAGCTCGTCGATGAAGGTGATGTATTTGCCCTGGCTCTGGGTCAGCTCCTTGATCACCGCCTTGAGCCGCTCCTCGAACTCTCCCCGGTATTTGGCGCCTGCGAGCAGTGCCCCGACATCGAGGGCAACCAGCTCGCGGCTGCGCAGCGACTCGGGGACGTCACCATTCACGATTCGTTGGGCGAGACCCTCTACGATGGCCGTCTTGCCGACCCCCGGCTCACCGATGAGCACAGGATTGTTCTTGGTCCGCCGCGAGAGCACCTGCATGCAGCGGCGGATCTCCTCGTCACGGCCGATGACCGGATCCAGCTTACCCTTGCGAGCCTCCTCGGTCAGGTTGCGCGTGTACTTCTCCAGCGCCTGGTATTTCTCCTCGGGAGACTGGTCGGTGACGCGATGTGAGCCGCGGACCGCCTGGAGCGAAGCACGCAAATCTTCACTGGTAATCTTCTGGGCGCTCAGAAGGGTACGAAGCGTGGTGCCCTTCTCATCGGCCATGGCCAGGAGCAAGTGCTCGGTCGAGACATACTGGTCCCCGAGCTTGCTCGCCTCGCCATCTGCCCGATCGAAGATTCGCTGAACCTCACGGCTGAAGCTCGGCTCGGCTCCATTGCCCGACTGGGTGGGGAAACGGGCAAGCTCCCGCTCAACCGCCTCGGTGAGTGCGGTCAGGTTGAGGCCCGCTTTCTGGAGCAAAGGCCGGACTACTCCCTCATCTTGTGCCAGGAGGGCGGTGAGAAGGTGCGCGTCGTTCACCACAGGATTCCCGCGGGAGCGCGCCAGCTCACCAGCGTCGCGGAGTGCTTCCTGACCCTTTATGGTCAATCGCTCTGGTCGAATCATCACATCCTCTTCAGATAATAGACCGCCCCGTTACCAGCACCGCGCCGGCCACCGAAATTGAACCTTTCGAGGAGGCAAAGCCTATTCCCCGGGAATCTGCCTGTTTGGCAGCGTTCGCCCGGGGATATTCCCGACCTTCAAGGCTCGACGCGCAAAGAGGCAGCCTGGACGGCTGCCTCCTGATGTCACTTTTGACTTGCAACCTTTTGCTGGGCAATCATTTTTCTGGTAAACCGCTCACCATCCACGGTGAGCTGATAGTAATAAACGCCGGGACTGGCTTCCCCTTTGCCATCGAGGTACTGCCCGTTCCAGTAAGCCCGGTACGCACCACAGCGAAGTCGCAGACTGTCCAGGCGCTCGCTCGATCCATACGCCAGAGTCGGAATCGCAACCACCTGCACCAGCACATTGTAAATCTTCAGGCTGACTACCGGCTGATGACCCCTCGCGCACACCTCCCGGGAAATCTCAAACGGGATCGTTGTCGCCGGGAAAAACGGATTGGGGTAGTTCTCCTTCAGCTCGACCCTGGGTGGAACCACATTCGCCTGTGCCGCGACCGGGGAGCCTGCCCCCACCAGAAGCCAGAGCCACCACCCCGGCCACGCAAAGCGGACCATGGGCGCTCCTCTTCGAACAAGATGTGAAACGGTGGTGGCACCTCCATCGGTCGAGACGCGGTGCTTCTGTCCTTCTGGCGGAAGATGGCCGCGTAAACTCTGGATGTCTAGGGAGCTGGAGCCGCTCTCTACCGTTTCA
>DATFFX010000205.1:0-15063 GCA_035249825.1 Gemmatimonadales bacterium
CGCCCAGAGCACGGGCTGCGTCTCGGGTTGCGGCCAGCAAGGCGGCCTGTGGGGTAAGCGCAACCGAATCTACCAGCAGTTTGAGCTCTCCGAATAAGGAGGCACGCTCCATGGCCGGTCCATAGGCCACGTGATCACTACCCGCGCTTATCCGCACTCCGCGTTTCACCGCCTCACGTGCGATTTCGATCCCAAATCCAGCTGCGGCACGCACGTAGTCTTCCTGCTCGGATGGGATGTGACGTCGCTTGGCATTGTAGTAAGCCACGCTCTGGCGGGTGGCATCCAGTGTGGGCTCGAAGAAAGTACCCCGCACGGCCATCGAATCGAGTGCCGCCAGTATACGGGGATCATGAGCCGAGCCAACGGTGGCAACCTGTGCTGTTGCGACCTGCAGCGTACCGTCACTCACGAGGGTATCACGCTCCTCATGGGAGAAGAGCTCCCCCGCCAACCCTGCGGCGTCCACCATTCCATCCTGTCCCCCAAGCACCTGCTCGAGCGCACTGGCAGGCTGCACCCATGCATGGCCCCAGACCGGCATTCCGGCACGGTGGGCGGCCTCGGTGAGCCGCTGAACCGATTCTGCATCCAGCTGGGCGTAGAGCTTGAGACCCATGGCGCCCGCGTTTCTGGCGACTTCCACTACCGAATCCGCATCGTCATTGGGCGTAAAGAGGATGGGAGTCCAGCCGAGGGACTGCATGGCCATTGCGGGCGGCTGACGGTAGACGGTACCGCGCGAAGTCCTGGTGCCCTGAAATCCGTTGAAGAAGAATCTGCGGCCAGCCACCAGTTGCATGGCATATACGCGAGGACTGGGGATGAGAGCGTTAACCCTGGCGAGCAGAGCCGCCGGATTCGTTCCCATGTCCCTGACGGTTGTCACTCCCTGGGCCAGGAGGTTACGCAGATCGAGCGACAGCTCTTCGCCAGCGCTGCCATGGGTCAGGAAGAGGAGATGGACGTGACTATCGATCAGGCCCGGGATGAGCCACCGCCCCTGGCCATCCAGGATCCGGGCACCCCTGGGTACAGGGCAGTCGCTGGCGACGCCGGCGCACACGATTCTCCCGGCACGCACCAGTGTGACCGCGTTCGCAACCGCAGGCCGCCCGGTGCCGTCCCAGAGATTAACTCTGATTATTGCGAGTGTTGGATTGGGAGCCGGAGCCACGGGCACCCTGGGCGGACGTCCCCCGCAGGCGCTCAAAGTCAACGTCGAAAGGAAGAGTGCAGACAGGACCGACTTGGGAACCCTCATTGCAGATGCGCTCCTGGGCGCCATCGGCGACGCGGCGAAGTGCCGGAAGGGGCGTCGCTCACCTTACTGTTTCAAGATGCGGGGAAAGATTGCGTTTGGCCGTGACAGGTAGGCGTGCTCGCCCCGTGATTGGGAACACTATGCCTTGACCCTGTAACCATCTTCTATGTTGTGACTTGCACAGCAAGGACAATGGCGGTGGCCAGTAGTCTTTCCTTTTATAGCCCTCCTGTTTCACAACGTGAAAACGAGACCAAAGGTTCTATCGAGGCAAGTGGCAAAGCACATGCCAAGTGCGGCGCGCAACCTTTGGCTGCCGTTGCGGCCCGGGCGGCCGCTCTCTAGTCTTCCCTTTGTGACCCTGCCACCTGCAAACAGACCGCGCCGCCGCCGCCGAACCGGTGCCCTCCGCCAGCTCGTCCGGGAACACGAGCTGGCGCCCTCCGACCTTATCCAGCCGCTGTTCGTGGTGCACGGGACCGGGATCGAGCGTGAGATCGCTTCGATGCCGGACGTATTTCAGCTGTCGGTGGACCAGTCGCTGGATCGGGAGGTGGACCGAATCAGGTCGTCAGGTATTCAGGCGGTTTTGCTCTTTGGGGTTCCGGCGAGCAAGGACGAAGTCGGGTCGGAGAATTATGCGGAGAACGGAATAGTGCAGCAGGCACTACGTAGGCTGAAACAGCATCACCCCGACCTCCTGCTGATCTCCGACCTCTGCTGCTGCGAGTACACCAGTCATGGCCACTGTGGCATAGTACGCAACGGTGCCGTGGATAACGACGCGACGCTGGAAATTCTATCCCGTGCCGCCGTGAGCCATGCTGCTGCCGGAGCGGACATCATTGCTCCCAGCGGAATGATGGATGGAATGGTCGCTGCCATTCGGGCCGCCCTGGATGACGCGGGGCAGATGGATCGGGCGATTTTAAGCTACGCGGTGAAATATGCCAGCGCCTTCTACGGGCCCTTCCGGGAAGCGGCCCAGAGTGCCCCTGCCTTCGGCGACCGGCGCCAGTACCAAATGGATCCCGCCAATGTGCGCGAGGCGGTCCTCGAGGCGGCTTTGGACGAAGCCGAGGGGGCGGATCTGCTGATGGTGAAACCCGCGTTGGCGTATCTGGACGTGGTTCGTGCCGTTCGGGAGCGAACCCAGCTCCCCCTACTCGCGTATAACGTGAGCGGTGAGTACTCGATGGTGAAGGCTGCTGCTCGGCAAGGGTGGATCGACGAAGAAAAAGTGGTGCTCGAGGCGCTCACCGGGATGAGGCGAGCGGGTGCGGACGCCATCATCACTTATCACGCCAAAATGGCCGCATCCCTGTTGTCGGAGCCGAGGCGCGATGACTGATGTGCGGTGGGCAGCGCAGACCACCCGGATGTCGGAGCGCTTGTTCGCCTCGGCGCAACAGGTCATGCCCGGCGGAGTGAACAGCCCGGTACGCGCGTTCAAGAGCGTTGGGGGAGTTCCCCGCTTCATGGTTCGCGGTGAGGGACCATACGTCTTCGATGCAGACGGCAACCGGTATCTGGATATGGTGCTCTCGTGGGGTCCCCTCATTCTGGGCCACGCACACGAGGAGGTGCTCGCAGCCATCGTCGAGACCGCGGGGCGAGGAACTACGTTCGGAGCCCCCACTGAGCTGGAGGTCCGGCTTGCCGAGCGCGTCGTGGCCACCTTCCCCTCCATCGAGATGGTCCGGTTTGTGAGCTCGGGTACCGAGGCACTGATGAGCGCAGTGCGTCTCGCGCGCGCCGTCACGGGACGGCGGCTGATCGCCAAATTCGAAGGTTGCTATCACGGCCACTCGGACGCGCTTCTGGCCGCTGCCGGCTCTGGTGTGGCCACGCTGGGCCTGCCGGATTCTCCGGGGGTAACCCCCGCCACAGTTGGCGATACTCTGGTCATTCGATACAACGACCTCGCGGCGGTGGATTCCCTCTTTGCCCAACACGGGAAAGAGCTGGCTGCGGTGCTGGTGGAGCCGGTGGCCGGCAATATGGGAGTCGTCCCACCTGTTCCCGGCTTTCTCGAAGCACTCCGTTCCCTGACCCGCAGTTCTGGCACACTGCTTCTCTTTGATGAGGTCATGACCGCATGGCGGGTCCACCCCCAGGGTGCCCAGGTTCTCTACGGGATCGATCCTGACCTGACTTGTCTCGGTAAGGTGGTCGGGGGCGGGCTTCCAGCCGCGGCGTTTGCGGGCAAACGGGAGTACATGGAGATGATAGCGCCATCTGGTCCCGTGTATCAGGCAGGAACACTGTCGGGAAACCCGCTCGCGATGGCTGCCGGCCTTGCCACCCTGGAGATCTTGTCGCGGCCCGGGACCTGGGACCGAGCCGCACTTTGGGCTGAACGTGCGGCTTCGTCGATGGGCCGGGCGGCCGAACGAGCCGGCGTGTCGCTCACGGTTCAGCGTGTCGGCACGATGCTCACACCGTTCTTCACCACGAAACCGGTCATGGATTTCGCGGGTGCCAAGCGCTCCGATCGTGATGCCCACAGACGTTTCTTCAACGCTGTGCTCGAGGCAGGCGTATACATGCCGCCGTCCGCTTTCGAGGCGGCATTCTCCTCCTCCGTTCATGGTGACGTCGAGCTAGAGCTGCTCGAGTCTGCGCTTGGAACTGCATGGCGACAATAGCCATCATTGGAGCCGGCCTCACGGGATTGACTGCGGCATATCGCCTGAAGCAGCAGGGCCATCGCGTCACGGTGTACGAGGCCAGGGAACGAGGCGGTGGGGCGATCATGTCGGTGCGGCGGGATGGATATCTCGCCGAGCTGGGCCCAAGCTCACTGGCGGCTCCGTCACCCACTGTTGCAAGACTGCTGGCCGACCTCGGGCTCGACGCATCCAGAGTGACCGCGTCCCCCGCCGCTCGGCACCGCTACATCGTACGAAAGGGCAGGCTGAGCCGGCTGCCAATGTCTCCTGCCGAGCTCCTGACTTCCCGGCTGCTGTCGAATGGCGCCAAGCTGGCCATCTTCATGGAGCCTCTGCTCGACGTGTCAGACTCACACCTGGAAGAAAGCATCGCCGCGTTCGTCCGGCGTCGCTTCAACCAGGAGGTCCTCGATTACATCGTCAATCCCTTCATCGCCGGTATATACGCGGGGGACCCCGAGCAGCTGTCCCTGCGGCACGCCACTCCGAAGTTGTATGCACTGGAGCGGACCCACGGGTCGGTGATGAAGGCATTGATTCAGATGATGAAGGCTCCGCGGGAGGGTGCCCACGGAGCGGGGCCAGGCGGTGTGATGTCGTTCAGGGGTGGGCTCCAGGAACTACCTGACGCCCTTATGCGCGAGCTGAGCAGCGAAATCCGCTTGCGCGCGCAGGTGACGCAGTTGCGGAGGGGACCCAGTGGATGGACCGTAGGCGCGGCATTTCAGACGCCGGAGCAGTTTGATGCCGTGATTTACGCAGCGCCAGCGCACTGTCTCGACGAGATCGATCTCGACCTCGCTGCTGCCGAGAGACTGTCCACTCTGGCCAGCATTTTCCATCCCCCCGTGGCCGTAGTGGCCCTTGGATTCCGTCGCGAACACATATCACACCCGCTCGATGGCTATGGGCTTCTCACCCCCGAGATCGAGCGCAAGCGAATACTTGGCGTAGTGTTCACCTCCTCACTGTTCCCGGACCGGGCGCCGGCGGGCCACGTTCTCGTGACCGCGTTCGTCGGCGGAACCCGTGATCCGGATCTGGTTCAGGCTGACCTGCAAACGCTTACCGCAAGAGTTCTGGACGATCTCCGATCGCTGCTCGGCACCAGCGGTGAGCCGACCTTTCGCGCTCTACAGGTCTGGCCCAAGGCGATCCCGCAGTACGTTCTTGGCTACGGCCGGTTCAAGGAAGTCGCCGAGGACGTGGAGCGCCGTAATGCCGGACTGATACTGGCAGGTACCTACCGTGATGGGGTATCGCTGGGTGATGCAGTAGCCTCGGCCGAACAGGCTGTGGCCCGCACGACTGAGTTCCTCGGCGCTGAAGGGATGGCCAACGCCGGTCAATCTTCGGCCGCAAACGTTCCCGCGGGGCCGGAGTGAGCCGGAGCCACACCGCTCTGAGAATCGGCACTCGCGGCAGCGCGCTGGCTGTGTGGCAGACCGAACGTGTCCGAGCCCTTCTCAGGTCGGCAGGTCACGACGCCGAGCGGGTCGAGATCAAGACCACTGGCGATCTGGTTCCTGATGTCCCCTTGGCAAAGATCGGAACAAGGGCACTGTTCACGAAGCAGATCGACGACGCTCTGCTGGAGAAGCGGATCGACCTGGCTGTCCATTCGTTGAAGGATCTCCCGACTGAACTTCCAGAAGGCATAGCGGTGGCTGCGGTAAGTGCGCGGGAGGATGCCCGTGACGCGCTGATTGGCCGCGGCATGCTGCGCTGGAACGAGATTCCGCACGGCGCCATGATCGCGACCAGCAGTCTGCGCCGGCGGGCCCAACTGCTGAGGTGTCGTCCCGATTTGCGGATCGCAGATCTGCGCGGCAATGTCGATACCCGGCTGAACAAACTCGAGGCACATCGCGATTGGTCCGCTATCGTGCTTGCGGCGGCTGGACTGGTCCGCCTGGGGCTCGCCCACAGAATCGGTGAGCGGCTCCCACCCGACATTATGCTGCCTGCACCGGGCCAGGGCGCGCTCGCCGTAACGGTGCGGGTAGGCGATAGCACGGTTCGGCGTTGGGTCAGGGATGCAGTGCATGACGAAGATACGGCCCTTCAGACGGCAGCCGAACGGGCCTTCCTGCAAAGATTGGAGGGAGGCTGCCAGGTCCCCGTTGCTGCCTATGCTCAAAAGTACAGCGAGGGACCGCACTCGGGTCTTCACCTCCACGGTCGCGTGATTTCGCTGCGGGGCGAGACCATGGCCGAAGGTCACCTGGCGGAACTGGTGCGGGATGAAGCAGATGCTTCGGCTCTGGGTACCGCCCTGGCCGTGCACCTGCTGGACGAGGGCGCAGCCGCGATCCTCGCCGAAGTGCGGGCGGCAACAGTTCCCGCCGTGAGCGAGCCCTGAGATGGAGACGGTCGTCATAACCGCCTCTGCCGGCACGTTCCCAGGGCTGGTGGAAGCCTTGAGAACCCTGCCTGTAGCTGTCGAAGAGCGCCCGCTGATTCGCTTCAGAGCGCCGCCCAATTGGGACCGCCTCGACCAGGAGCTCGACCGGCTCGGCTCCTACGACGCGGTGGCTTTCACTTCTCCTCGTGCCGCCCGCATGGTCGCCGACCGGATCGAGCAGAGCAAAAAGGAATCGTGGACCAGGAACCGTCTTCCTGTGGTCTGGGCCGCCGGCGCAGCCACAGCCGCTGCGCTGCGGGAAATGATGGGCTCCGTGCGGGTACCGAGCGAAGTGCCGGGCGGAACCGAGGGCGCTGCCGCAGCACTCGCTCGAGCCATGCTCGATGTCCCGGTTACCGGACCGGTTCTTTTTCCCTGTGGCAGCAGCCGGCGGGATGAGCTGCCAGCGGGCCTCCGGCGGAAAGGCATAGTGGTGAATGAGGTCGTCTGCTATGAATCGGTTCTGGCCGGCGAGCGCGAGGCTCTGGCCGTGGCCGAACGTGCGACCGTGGTGGTTGTCGCCAGCCCCAGCGTGGCAGATCTCCTCACTCGGGTCTGCCCCCCCGCATCGAGGCCTCAGCTCATAGCGGCCGGCCCAACGACCGCCGCCTCGGCCCGCGGCATGGGCTGGACACCAGATGCAGTCGCCACGGAGCCAACTGCCGAAGCCGTGGTAGAGGCCATCAGAGTGGTACTCCGCTCTCCTCTCTCTTCATGAACGATCTCTTTCTCCGGGCCTGCCGGCGAGAGCCGGTAGAGCGGCCGCCGGTGTGGATGATGCGGCAGGCGGGCCGATACTTGCCCTCCTACCGTGCAGTGCGGGAGCGAGCCGACTTCCTCACGATGGTCGGCACCCCTGAGCTGGCTGTGGAGGTGACGTTGCAGCCGGTCGATCAGATCGGCGTCGACGCGGCAATCATTTTCAGCGATATCCTGGTGGTACCCCAGGCGATGGGAATGACGCTCAGCGTCGAGGATGGCGTTGGACCGCGATTTCATGCACCGCTGCGAACCGCACGCCACTTCGATCGCTTGCAGGATGTCGCTCCGGACGATGGCTTGGAATACGTGCTCGCGGCACTGCGGCTCGCCAGGCGCGAGCTGGCAGGCAGGGTCCCGCTGATCGGCTTTGCCGGGGCACCATGGACCTTGATGAGCTACATGGTGGAGGGCAGTGGATCGAAATCGTTCAGCCTGGCGAAGCGACTGTTGGTCGAAGATCCCAGCCGGGCACACTCACTGCTGGGCCGGTTGGCGGAGGTGGTCGGAAAGTTTCTCGTCGCACAGGTGAGCGCGGGCGCACAGGCGGTGCAGCTTTTCGACTCCTGGGCGGGAGCGCTGGGGCCGCGAGACTTTCGAGAGTTCGTTCTGCCGTACCTCGGTCGGGCAGCACGTATGGCCAGCACGGCGGGAGCGCCGGTCATTGTTTTTGCTCCCGGTTCGGGCTGGGCCCTGGAGGAAATCGCTCGGGAAACAGCGGCCGACGTCATCGGCATAGACTGGCAAACAGATTCGGCCGAGGCACGGCAACGACTACCCGCATCGCAAGTCACTCTCCAGGGGAACCTCGACCCGTGTTGGCTGTATGCGCCCGCCGCAGAGATCCGCGAGCGCACCCGCCAGATGCTCGATGCCTTCGGAGGAGTGGGCCACATTGCGAACCTGGGCCATGGCATCCTGCCGGATGTGCCGGTGAGCCACGCGCAGGCATTCGTTTCCGCGGTGAAGGAATGGCGATGTCCGTGACCCCGGCAACCGAATTCAGGGATCGAGTGAGCTCCTGGATCGAACGGCTGCATGAGGACACGACCCACTTCTTCCTCGCCCTCGACGGTGGTGGAGCATTCCGCGAGGACCGGTGGGAGCGGCCCGGTGGCGGCGGCGGGGTGAGCCGGGTACTCACTGACGGGAGGACCTATGAGAAGGCTGGCGTGAATCGCTCGGCCGTGGAAGGGATGCTGGATCCGGCGATGGTACAGCGGATCGGGGCACGGTCCCCCGGGCTCCAGCCGCTGAACTTCTTCGTCACTGGCCTTAGCCTGGTAGCACATCCCCGCAGTCCGATGGTTCCGACCGTACACCTCAATGTGCGGTTTTTCGAGATCAGCGCTGCATCCGGCGAGGCTGTGGACGCGTGGTTCGGCGGAGGCACAGACCTCACGCCGACATATCCCTTTCCCGAGGACGCAATTCATTTTCACCGGGCTCTGAAGTCGGAATGCGAGCGTCACCACCCCGACTTCTATCCCCGGTTCAAGACGTGGTGCGACCACTATTTCGTGAATACCCACCGGGGCGAGGAGCGGCGCGGAGTCGGTGGAGTTTTTTTCGACCACTTGCGCGCGGGAGAAGGGGAACTCGGTCTCGATCAGCTGCTGGCCTTCGCCCAGGGAATCGGTGGGATCCTGCCGGATGCATATGGTCCGATCGTAGAGCGCCGGCGCACTCTGCCGTTTGGTGATCGGGAGCGCCACTTCCAGCTGGTGCGCCGAGGTCGGTATGCAGAGTTCAATCTGGTGCACGACAGGGGAACGATGTTCGGACTGCAGACCGGGGCCCGGATCGAAAGCGTTCTGATGAGCTTGCCGCCGCTTGCCGCATGGGACTACTCGCCGATGTACGCCCCAGGCTCATTCGAGGCAGAGCTCCTGGCCATGCTGGAACCCAGGGACTGGACGGCGGAGCGCTGAGCCCGTCGTAAGATCCCGCCGTGCAGAACCGAAGAGATCTTCCAAAGTGCGACGGGCTGCCTCTCACCGGCTGCTCCCCGGGTTCGCGCCTTCCAGGACGCGATCGTCCGCCCTCCCTGGCCAGCCGCGAAAGTCACTTTACCACTAAGTCTTAGCAGAACCGAGATCACCCGTCGTCGCACCTCCCGACTGACGCGATCATGGTATGCGGCTTGCCACCGGCGGTGTCCATGACGAGGTCACCTTACCGACAGCTTCTCTGGGCAGCGTCTCTCCTCGCAGTGCTCGGGTGCCGTGCTGCAGCGAACGGCTGCACCCATTGCGGTGGCACGGCCGTCGTAGCGGCCATAGGGGAGCCGGCATCTGTGCTTCCTCCGCTGGTATACGAAACGGTTGGCCGCGACATCGGGGATCTCATCTTCGAGCGTCTGGCCGATCTGAAGGCGGGTGGGTCCCCGGTCGATACTGCGGCATTCACTCCGCGGCTTGCCTCCAGATGGGAGCGTCTCGACTCGCTTACCTGGCGATTTCATCTTCGGCCTGAGGCGCGCTGGCACGATGGCAGTCCGGTCACTGCGGCGGATGTGCGCTTCTCGTTTGATGCCTTCGCCGATTCCATACTGGATGCTCCCGCGCGTCTCTCGCTTGCCAATCGGGTGCGTGTCGAAGTGGAAGATGACCGAACCGTTCTTATCCGCTTCGCCGAGTCTTCGCCGGAGCAGCTCTATGACGCAACCTTTCATGTGCGGGTAATCCCCGCACACATCTGGGCCGGAATTCCCCGCGAAGCCTGGGCTGCCGATACCAACCCGGCCCGCGTGATCGGGTCGGGACCATACCGGCTGCGAGCGTGGAAGCGCGGCCAACATGCCGTGCTGGAAGCGGATACTGCTGGATCCCGGAAGCCCCATCTTACCCGACTCATCTGGCGCTTCACGGGAAACCCCGACGCAGCGCTCAACCTGGTCCTGAGCGGAGAGGCAGACCTCCTCGAGACGCTTGGCTCCCCTCAGAATGCTGCCCGGTTCGAGGGGGATACCCTGTTCGAGTTGCGGTCCTATCCCTCTGCCATGTTCGGCTTTCTCGCCTTTCGAGTTGCCGATCACCAGGGAAAGCCGCACCACTTGCTCGGGGCTCGCGAAGTCCGGCGTGCATTGTCCATCGCCGTAGATCGAGCGACAGTAGCGAAGGGGCTGTTCGGTCCAGGCAGCGACGCGCCGAATGGCCCCATGTCCCGGCTCTTGTGGATCAACAGTGCCAACGTGACTGTTTTACCCTACGACTCGGCTGCAGCTTCACGCCTGCTCGATTCAATAGGGTGGAAGCGTGGCTCCGGTGCATGGCGAACAAAGCAGGGGCGGACACTCGCCTTTGACATTCTGGTGCCGAGCTCGAGCGGTGTCCGCAGGCAGGCAGCGGTGATGCTGCAGGAGAGCTGGAGGAAGCTGGGTGCAAAGGTGTCGGTGAGCGCAGTCGATTTCCCGGTTTTTCAGGAGCGTATCGCCGGTGGCAGGTTTGACTCTTACATCGGCGCCTATCTGGACCAGCCGAGCGCGAGAGGTCTCTCCGATGCGTGGACCCGGAAGGGGTGGAAGGGAGCAAACTACAGCCGGTATGCGAATCCGGCCTTCGATGCGCTGCTCGAGCGCGCCGAACGCACCGCCGAGCCCGCGGCTGCGAAGACCCTGTACCGTGAAGCGCTCGACACGCTTAATGCCGATGCTCCCGCACTCTTTCTGTATGCGCCCAGCAGTGTAGCCGCAGTTCGACGCAACCTGCGCCGCGTCCACATCAATCCGTACTCCTGGATCAGCGAAATTCCGGAGTGGCAGGCCTCCGGGCCGGTAGCGCTGCTCACTGCCACACCGCTGTCCCCCCGATAAGCAGTTTGCCGTGCTACCTCGGTAGCTCCTGACACAGTACTTTCCTCTGCATCCAGGCACGCGCACGATTGCCTTTCGGCTCGGCGTTCGGCCCATTCACATCCCCTTATCTCAGTCGGAGTTCGCCATGAGAACTGGTCGTCTTGCTCTCGCTGCTGTCATTTCTTGCGCAGGGATGGCACCACTACAAGCCCAGCAGGGACCGAGCGCGAACTCGGCGGTCGGCACTGCCCGTATGCTATGGGAGCCAATGATCGGCTACATAACGACGGCCGCCGAAGAGCTACCCGAGTCGACCTATGCGTACAAGCCAACTCCCGAGGTGCGCAGCTTTGGCCAGCTGGTCGGTCACGTGGCGGGGGCTCAATACCTCATCTGCGGGGCCGCTCTGGGTGACCCACCTCGCAACGAGGATGCCATCGAGAAGACCCGGAAGACCAAGGCCGAGCTGGTCGCCGCCCTCAAGGAGTCGACCAAGTACTGCGCGCGGGCGTACGCGCAAACCGACAAGGCCGCACAAGGCAAAACGAAGTTGTTTGGGCAGGAGCAAACCCGGTTGTTCGCCCTGGGGCTCAACGCTACCCACGATGCGGAACACTATGGGAATATCGTGACGTACCTGCGCATCAATGGAGTTGTCCCGCCTTCGAGCAGGCGGCAGTAAGTCTGGCCGCCATCCTGAAGCAGACCTTCGGCGGAATAATGGGTTGAGCCAGACTCATTATTCCGCTTCTCACTTTGGGGATACTCTGGCTTCCGGGTGGCTGAAGCCGTGCTGAGTCCGTCGAGCTTCCCCGGATTCAGTCATCCGCTTTAGGGTTGCTGAAATCCAGCCCGACCGGTCTGAACTTCGTCAGCAGCAACCACGGCGCTGAGGAGATCCCAGGCTGCTTTCGCCACCACTCCAAACACTTTGTCGTTAGGTGCCTGCGCCGATTCACCGGTGCGGCCGGCGTAGATGATGGCCGCCATAATGGCCACGGTATCCGCTCGATCCCCTATCATTGCTGCTCCCGAGAAAGAGTTGACTCAACAATAACTCCGCGCCGCCCAGCGGCGGTGACACCATTGGCGCGCGTTCGGATGCTCGCTGCTGGGAGTTCGGGATACAGGTTCTTGTGTTGACGCTGGGCCGGTAATCGGGGAGGTTAAGCATTGGAGGCGATTGTTCCCCTGAGATGTTGGGAGAGTCATATGGGTGCCAGCACGCAGGACATCTTCGGAAGGGCCGGGAGCGCCGAGCCGGCATTGCCGGGTAGCTACGGGGAGGCGCCGAAGGGCTTCCGGCTACCCGATAGCACGCGACTCGGCCCGGTTCGCTTGCAGGTCGCGGATCTTCCGCGGTCCGTAGCGTTTTATCAGGACGTACTGGGACTGGTTCTGAGCGACAGCAACAGGGACTGGGCGGTTCTATCCGCCCAGAACGACGACACCCATCTGGTAGAGTTGCGCGAGCGACGAGGCGCGCGTCCCGGCCAGCACCGGGGACGCCTGGGGCTCTATCATTTCGCGATCCTGCTGCCGGATCGTCAATCGCTCGGTCGTTTCGTCCGACATCTGGGCGAGATCGGGGTCCGGGCTGGTGCGGGCGATCACCTCGTGAGCGAGTCCCTGTATCTCCAGGATCCCGACAACCTGGGCATCGAGGTGTACGCCGATCGGCCACAGAGTACCTGGCGGAGGGTGGGCCGCGAGCTCATGATGGCCACCGATCCGGTGGACATCGCCGGATTGCTGGAGGCAGCAGGTGACGTTTCCTGGAGGTCCATGCCCTCGGGCACCTCAATTGGCCACGTGCACCTGCATGTTGGAAATCTCGAGCAGGCCAGTGCCTTCTATTCCGAGGCTCTCGGTTTCGATCGCACCGTCTGGCATTATCCTGGCGCGCTGTTCTTCGCAGCAGGCGGCTACCATCATCATCTGGGCACCAATACGTGGGCGGGCAGCGGTGCCGCGCCTCCGGCGCCGGAGGACGCAGGGCTCCTCGAGTGGACGATCGAACTGCCGGAGGCGGCGAGCGTCTCGGCTGTTGGTGAGAGCCTCAGGCGTGGCGGCTATGCGCCCATCAGAGAAGGAGATTCGGATCAGGAAGCGGAACTGGTTACCCATGATCCGTGGGGGACTCGGGTCCGCCTTCGAGGACCTTGAGGACGACGTGGGGCCGCCGTAATTCGGCGCGCAGACTAACCAAAGCTGCGCGCCGGTTGCGTATCCGTATTGCAAAGCTCGTACAACAGACTGCCGGTGTGGCAAGCGCGCTGGTGCGTGTGCATCAGGTCAACACACCGAGTCGTCTCTGGATTCCAGAGTCCTGGCCGATAAACGCGTGTTGACTGCAAACTTGCTTCTTCGGTCACCGGGCCGAACCAGGTGGCCTGGGATATGCAAGCTCATGCACTCGTTAATCCAGCCGTCTGACGGAAGCGCCTCACCCGAGGTTCTCAGATGTCAGCTTCTCGATTTTCGAATGCGCGAGGTACCTGCAGCAACACGTCCTGGAACGCCCGTGACAATCTTTCCGGATTTTTCCTGGTTGGACTTCTCCTGGTACTTCCGTCCTGCTCGGGGGAGGCGCCCACCGGACCGGAGCCGAGCTTTAAACCAGGCGTAGCCGCGAGACAAGTGACCATCGATTTCTCGTCATTCGGCGAAGGCACCTTCGAACCTGACTTTTATCGCAGAGATGGAATTCGTTTTCCATCCCAGAGGTGCGGCTCTGCCGGCTGCGACACCTGGTCTATCGCATTTGCATTTCAGGGCGACCACGCGCTGCTGGGCGAGAATTTTTTCGGTCCAATCGAAGGGATGTTTACCCGGCCCATTTCGAGCCTGTCCATGCAGGTCGCGCCGGGGCTGCAGGGCACTGCCCTCTATGTGTTGAAGGCGTTCGATGCCTCCGGTAGGCTCATCTCGACAACTTCTCGTACTGTCACTCAAGACAGTGGCGATCCGGAAGATTCCGGGCAGGGCTACTTTACGATGAGTCTTCCCAATCTTTCTCGGCCGGCCAAGAGCTTCAGTCTCGATAGCGACTTTGTTCGGAGCACGTTCCCACTCAACACGAACATACCCTACGGGGTCAGCTCGATCACCTACGGGCACTGGGGAGGCGCACCCTAGTGGTGCGGAGCACAAACCCGTACATACCTCTTGGGTGCTGCGGCGTGAGCGGCTAACTTATAGGCTCCTCGCACCATCGGGGCGGTAGCTCAGCTGGGAGAGCACCTGCTTTGCAAGCAGGGGGTCACCGGTTCGATCCCGGTCCGCTCCACTACAACTCATTGATTATCGAGAACTCTGCATCATAACAGTCACCGGAGCTTCCTCACCGGTGGCCTTGCAGTAGTCATTATCGAGCAGCTGTTTCTGCGCACCCGCCGCCGCAACTCCTCTCCAGCAGGTCGATAGAGAATTCCCGCCTCTTTGATTCTCTCACGGTAATCACCCTCCCCTTTAAGCGAGTCTTCGGAGCCATTGTCCATTAAGTCAATAAAATACTTGACAAAGTCCGTGCTCGTGTGTACCCTGGTATCAGAGCACGCAGAGGGCTGCTGTCTAGGCATGGGAGTTCAGATGATGAAGAGTCGTTGCGAGGAGGACTGAACGTGTCTGACCAGAATACGGTCCTGAGTGGGCCGGATCTGACATTGGGTATCCCCGCCGAGTCACTCACGGATGGGGCCATGCTGCCTGGCCACGTAGGCGAGGACGCGGTACTGCTGGCGCGAAAAGGGGACGAGTTCTTTGCGGTAGGGGCGACCTGCACCCATTACAGCGGCCCTCTGGCGGACGGGCTGCTGGTGGGCGACACCATACGATGCCCATGGCACCACGCCTGTTTCAGCTTGCGAACCGGTGCCGCGGTTCGACCGCCGGCACTCAACGATCTGCCGCGCTGGCGCGTCGAGCTCCTGGACGGTCAGGTCCTTGTTCGTGAGAAGCTACCGCACCTTCAACTACGTTCGACGATTCCGCGCCGGGACCCGGTTTCTATAGTGATTCTCGGTGCCGGCGCTGCCGGTAACAGTGCGGCGGAAACTCTTCGACGCGAAGGTTTCGAGGGGCGCGTCACCATGGTGGACTCCGACGCCGACGCTCCATACGACCGGCCGAACCTCTCGAAGGACTATCTCGCGGGTAGCGCGCCTGA
>DATFFX010000206.1:0-2265 GCA_035249825.1 Gemmatimonadales bacterium
CGTCGAGAGACGAACCGCGACACGGACAGGGGGATCGGCCGGGCTCCGGCTATCTTCAGCAATATCGAACGCCTGTCCGCGATCAGAGCGGCGGCAGATACGCTTGCTCCTACTACCGAGCGATCAGGTGAGCCATAGCGACGCTCCTGCGCAGTTTTTTAACACGAAGGCACGAAGTCGGACACACGAAGGGCCACGAAGTAAACACTCTTGATTACTGCTGATTAGGGATGGCTGTTGTTTTATGACGAAATATTGTGCTTTGCTTCGTGATCTTGCGGTTCTCTTCGTGCCTTCGTGTTAAGAAACTGCGCAGGAGCTTCGCAACCATGAGATGCGCTCCTCTTTGAGTCCAGGGTCGGCTTCTTTTCTTTTTCTGATGCTTGCCGTCTTCGGCCATGATGCTCTGGCGCAGGACTCGCTCTGCACCGCACGTTCCCCGCACGCCGACCCCAGCCTGTACTGCCTGCCGCTCCATCCGACTGAGAAAGTACCGATGGCAACCGGCACAGCGGTGCTCGAGCCGGAACCAGGCCCGTTTGGCCTGGCAGTCACCCGGGACGGACGAGTTCGCTGGCGAGTAGCGCTGATGCTGTCGGGTCTCCCCGAACCGGCGTCGCTCGGGCCCTACGGCAGCTTCGTCGCATGGGCCACGACTCCTGATCTGGACCCCATGATCTCTCTCGGTGCGGTGGGCAACCGGCGCACCGTCTTAGGACCAATCGATCTGGAACGATTCGTCATCCTGATCAGCGCCGAACGGCGGGTTGGAGGCCGCGAGCCCGCCGGGCCGTTCGTTCTGAGGGGAAGTTCCCCCAGTCTATTCATGGCTCCGCACGGCGTCACCGAACTGCCGCCGGCTGGCCACTCCGGCCACGAACATTCCGGTCGCGGGTGGACGATGCCTCCGATGCATCCTGCCGCCAGCCGAATGCCTTACGGCCTGGAGCGCTTTAGCCCGAACGTTACCCCGTTCTTGCCACCTGCCGTCGCGCTAGCGAGGGAGGCAGTATCCACTCGCATTTATCGGTTGGCCGACGGCGACACGCTCACCCTCACCGCCGGCAAGGTGGGCCGCACGGTTCGGGGACACTCCGTTCAGATGTACGGCTACGACGGGCAGCTCCCCGGTCCGCGCCTGGAGATTCCCCAAGGCGCAACGGTGACGGTGCGCTTCCGGAACCAGACCGACCTGCCCAGTTCGATTCACTGGCACGGGCTTCGGCTCGCGAATTCAAGCGACGGCGTGCCTGGCCTCACCCAGCCAGCCGTTCCACCGGGAGGCGAGTTCATCTACCAGGTCCATGCACCCGATCCGGGATTGTTCTGGTATCACCCGCACCACCGCCAGGATATCACGCAGGACCTGGGACTGGCCGGCAATATCCTGGTGCGCGGCCCTGAGGACACCGCCGCTACTCCAAGAGCATTTCTGATCCTGGACGATCTGCTCGTGGGTGACAGCGGACTGGTACCGTATGGGCAGGAAGCCGCCACCCACGCGCTCATGGGAAGATTCGGCAATACCCTGCTGGTGAACGGATCGGAGCGCTGGCAACTCGACGCCCGGCCAGGTGAGGCGGTCCGACTGTATCTCACCAACGCGGCGAGTGCCCGTACTTTCAATCTCTCACTCGGGCGGCTGCGGCTTCGAGTCCTGCAGGGCGACGCGGGGGCATTTGCCGAGCCGCGCGAGGTCGAGAGCGTGGTGATCGCACCGGCCGAACGGTATGTGGTGGAAGTCACGCCCGAGCAGTCGGGCATTCATGCTCTGGTGAACCGAGTGAGGGGAATCGATAGGGTAACCGGACGGTTCTTTGCGGAGGTAGATACCCTCGGGCTGTTGACGGTGAAGGGGCAAACGGCCCCAGTCGCGAGCAAGAGGTCGCCGGCGAAGGTGGATACTCTTGTCGCGATGGTCCGCAACCTACAGGGGAGAAAGCCGGACCGAACTCTTCAGCTCTCGCTCAGGACCAGAGCTCTTCCCTTCGCGCTGATCCAGGCGCTGAGGCTGGATACGGCGTACGTCCATCCGGTGGAGTGGACCAGTCCCATGCCGATGATGGATTGGCTCAGCACGGGGCGCGAGGTGACCTGGATCATCCGGGACAGCCTCACGGGCGCCGAGGGGATGGCGTTAGATTGGCGAGTGCCGCAAGGGCGGCCTCTCGTGGTCCGGCTGATCAACGACAAGCACGTCCTGCATCCCATGGGACATCCGATCCACCTGCACGGGCAGCGTTTTGTGTTGCTGGCGCAAAATGG
>DATFFX010000207.1:0-5988 GCA_035249825.1 Gemmatimonadales bacterium
CCAACCTGGAGCATACGGCCGAAGAGAATCCTCTTATGCTGGCCCTCGGAGCGACCATCGTGGGGCTGGCGGTCGGGCTGTTGCTGCCCGGCACCGAGCGGGAGAATGAAATGATGGGACCGGCTCGCGACCAGCTGGTCGATCGAGCCGAGCGGACAGCGGAGCGGGTAAAGGACGCAGCCACCGAAGCCGGCCGCGAGGTCAAGGACGCGGTCAAGAGCGAAGTGAGTGAGCGGGCACCGGATGTGAAGAACGTAGTCCAGGATGTCGGCGCGTCGGTCAAGGAGCAGGTCAAGGAATCCGCCAGAAAGGTGAAGCAGGAGGCGAAGGACGCGGCGACTGAGCCGGGCAACAATCCGAGGAGCAAAGCATGAGCCTCGATTCGCTGGAGAAGCTGTTCCTCGATGAGCTGAGGGACATGTACAACGCGGAGAAGCAGCTTACCCGAGCGCTGCCACGCATGGCGAAGGCCGCAGAATCGCCGGACCTCCAACAGGCGTTCACCATGCACTTGAAGGAGACCGAGGGCCAGATCCAGCGGCTCGAGCGGGTGTTCAAGGAAGTAGGACAGGCAGTACGGGGTAAGAAGTGCAAGGGAATGGAAGGCCTGATCGAAGAGGGCAAGGAAAAGATGGAGGAAGAGGGCGAGCCGGAGGTAATGGATGCTGCCCTGATCGCCTCTGCCCAGAAGATCGAGCACTACGAAATCGCTTCCTATGGCTGCCTCCGCACCTACGCCGAGCTGCTCGGCCATTCAGGCGCGGTAGAGCTGCTGCAGCAAAACCTCGAGGAAGAGGAGGCGACCGACAAGAAGCTGACCGCCCTGGGAGAGGGCGGCATCAACCAGTCGGCGGTAACAGCAGGTGGCGGGCAGGAAGAAGAGGAAGAAGAGGAATAGAAGCGCTGCATGCAAATAGAAAGAAGCCCGGGAGCAGTCCCGGGCTTCTTTTATTGTCTTACGGGCTCTTGCTAACGGCTCTTTGCGGGTGCCTCCTCGACCGAGTCCTCTTCCTCCTCTGACAGGGCCGCCACTGCGGTCTTGAGGTCGCAGGCGAGATCCCGCTCCCGGCGCAAGGCGCCGATCAGCGCTTCGGCTTGCTTCATCTGGAAGCTGAGCGCACCCGCGGACTCCATTGCGTGATCCACCACGGTCTTCTGGGCTGTCAGCGATTCCACGGTAGCCCGAATTCCGAGGGCCAGTGCCTCCGCCCGGGCCAGCCGCTGCTCGGCCCGTTCCAACTGCCGCTTGCGTGACTCGAAACCCTTGAGCGTCTCCTCTGTCGCCTTGAACTGATCCTGAGTGGCCTGCAGCATTGCCCGGGTCTCCTCGATCTCGCGGCGGGCGGACCCGATGCTCTGAACGTCTTCTACGGTGCGCTCGGCCAGATCGAAGACGTGCTTCACTTGCGCCTCGATTGCTTCTACACCGGCCTGGCGGGCGAGGGTCTGCTCCAGAGCCTTGGCAGCCTCGGTCTGAGCCGACTCCCACTTGCCCAGCAGCTCCTCGAAATGGGAGAGCTGGCGGTCCACAGCCTTCAGCGGGCCGGCGCGGGTCTCCAGTTCGCCGGAAATCCGCTGGAGGTTTCCAGCACGCTCCTCGGCCTCGCTCAGGGTGGCCCCCACAGTCCGGGTGACCTCCTCCATGCGTTGGGCCGCCTCTGCTGCCTCCTTACGGAGGGCCGATGCGCGAGCCAGGTGCTCGGTTGCCTTGTCCAGCGCCCCCTGCCGTTGCTCCAGCTCCTGCCCCAGCAGCCGAATACGCTCTTCGACCTGATCGATCTGCTGGGTGCGTCCCTCGAGCGCCCGGACAGATTCGTCCACCGTGCTCATGCGCCGCTCGGCCTCTTCCACTGAGCCGGTCACCACGGACATGGTATCGGAGAGACGCTGAGCACCTTCGGCCTGCCGCGCGAGCTGGGTGAATCTCTGCTCCGCAGCGTCAACCCTGGTTCGCAGTTCCTCGGTCCGATCGTTCAGCTCACCGGTTGCCGCCCCGACTTCCTGCAAGCTGCGCTGCATCTCGGCGATGATCTCACGGCGCGAATCGATGTGCTGCATCGAACCCTTCACCTGCTCGACTTCCACCCGAATCCGCTCCACCGTGGGCTCCAGCCCGCTGAGCTCCTTCACCTGCGCCTGAACCTTCCGGGTCCAGACATCGGCATTCGCAAGCCAGGCCTGGGTCTCTCCGTGATTCTCGCGGAGCCGGGTCATCTCCTCCGCGGCGGCACGCATCTGCTCCAAGCCATCGGCCAGGAGCTCACGAGTGCCTCTCAAGGTGGAGAGCTGCTCCACTGCCTGTTCGACGCCCGGCCGGATCTCATCGATGCGGCGCATTCGCGTCGCCAAATCACTGGCCACACCGTCGAGCCGCTGGAGGTCCTGCCGGAGTGAGGCATTGCGGGCAGCCTCCTCGGTAAGAGCCGCCAACTCCCTGGTGAGCTCCGCTGCCTGTTCCCCGGCCTGGCGAACCTGGGCTTGAACTGCCGCAGTTCCCTGGCTGGCGGCATCAAGAACTGCGAGGCGAGCCTCGCACTCTTTCACCGCATTTCGCAGATCGGCAATGCGCTCGCTCACCGCGTGGAGGCCGCGATGCTCCAGCTCGAAGCCCTCACTGCTCTTTCGCATCTGCTCCCGCAGATCGGTCAGGGCCTGGCGGGCCGACTGCTGCGCGTCTTCGATCTTCTGCGAGGTTGCCTGAAGCTCCTCGGTGCGGGACAGCACCTTATCCTGGATCGTCTTGACCTCGCTCAGCTTGGCCTCGATCGGTCCGAAGCGGCGGATCTGCTCTTCCTGCCGCCGGAGCCATGCGTCCAGCTCCCGATCCATGCGGGTGAGCTGCGCGATCTGGCTGGCGGCACGGTCAATGGCCTCACGCTCCTGCTCCAGCATGGTGGTCTTCTGGGCCACCTGATCGGCCAGCGCCTTGAGCACGGCGAGCTGGTGCTGGACGTCGGGAATCGCGGTAGATGCCTGGTTGATCGGCTCGAGCGACCGCTCCACCGTCTGCACCCGGCGCACCATGTCCTCCAATTTTCCGGTGGCGGCCTGGAAGTCCTGGTCGAAGTTTTCCAGACGGGAGGTGGTGTGGCGATGAGCGGTGAGAGCGTCGTCGTGCTGAGTACGCATCCGGGCCACGTTTTCGGCCTGCTCGGAGAGCTGGGTCCGAAGAGTGTCCGAGTCGGTGCGGAGGGCGGCCAGAGGACCTTGCAGGCTGAGGAAGGAGTCGACCTGCTCCCGCAGCAGCAACGCCGTCTCTACCTTGTCGCTCAGCGCGCCCATCTGGCTTTGGAGCCGCTCTACATCCTCGCCGGCATGAGAGATCCGGGCCTCGGTGGCGGTTTGAGTCTTGATCACCCGCTCGACCTGCTCTTCCGCGATGCTGAGCTGACTCCCAAGCTGCTCGAGCCCGGCGACCTGGCGCTCGACTGCTTCGCAGCGTTCCCGAAGTTCGTCGAATTCGGCCGTGCGCTCCAGAATCGGGGCGAGCGACCTGAGGTCGTTCGCGGCGGCCTCGGCGCGGGCCACGAGCGCCTCCAGCGCCGCGGCGACATTTCTACCGCTGGAATCGACGGCGACCACCGAGTCGTCATCGCGGCGGCGACCTTTCAGGAAGCTGACCATTGGCTTACTCCGGAATTGCGCGTGGGATCGGTCGGACCAGCTGGGCCGGGACTTTCGCGATCTCGGATCTCGCGCGTTGTGATGATTGTGGTATGAAGGCGGACGGGGGCCTAACTGCAACGCGTGTGCCTCGACCCTGGTCCAATCCAGATCACGAGCCCCGGCGCGAGTGCTGAGCGCAAATCACTACAGGCGAGCAGGATTGGGGATTGAAGGGAGAGGAACTGCGGGCGGGAGCGACACAGAGCGTCCGGCCCGGGTTGGCGAGGTGCGAGGCGACCGGGCAGGTCGCACAGTCACGTCAGATCATGGCAAGCCCACCGGCTCGAGAGTGTAGCTACGCCGGATCGGGTCGGGGCCGGCCACGATAATCGTCTCTATCCTCGTGAGATAGCCTTCCTGCTCGAGCCGGAGCCGGTGACGGCCGGGCTTCAGGAGATAGTCTGTGACCGGAGTCGGACCGATCTCCACGTTATCGACGTACAGCATTCCCCAGGGCTCTGATTCTACGCTCAGATAGGCTGGTTCTCTTTTTACCACCCTCTTTGCAGGGACGGGGGCCGTGGTATCAGGAGAGCTGGTATGAGATGTATCCAGGTTAGTCGCTGGCGCGACAGTGGCGAGAGCAGGTGGCCCCACTACGATCGGCTGCGCCGAGAGCGACGGTACCGGTGCCGGTGATAATTCCTGGAAGCCCGCCCAGGCTGCCCCGCCCAGCATTACGCAAACACCGACAGCGATAATGCCGCGGCGCACGGCCCGGGATCGGATGGGCTCGGGCCGCGCTGGAAAAGGCTTCACCGGCGCGCTGACCACGGTTGCGTGACCTCGTCGTTCCCCACTCACGGCAATGGCGAAATCCTCCATGGTGGGGAACCGCTGCGCCGGTTCCTTCGCCAGGGCGCGATCCAGCGCCGCACACAAGTCCCGCGGGACTTCGGAGCGCAGATCGAGCATCGGCGGTGGAGCCTCGAATACATGCTGATAAAGAATGCTGTGAGCCGAGCCATCGAACGGTTGCTTGCCGGTGAGTATCTGATATCCCACCACGGCCAACGAGTATTGATCGGCTCTTCCATCTACCTCCAGCCCCTTGGCCTGCTCCGGCGCCATGTAGTGCGGCGTACCGATGATGGTGCCGGTGCCGGTGAGCGGCGAGGCACCCTGCACCGCCTTGGAGATGCCGAAGTCGGTCAGAACCACCCGCCCGTCATCCTCCAGCATGATGTTCGCGGGCTTCACATCGCGGTGCACGATCTGCCTTTGGTGGGCATGGCCCAACGCCAGTGCAGCTTCGCGAAGCACGCGGCGGGCAAGGTCGATCGAGATCGGCCCCGCCTCCAGCAGCTGCTCGAGTGTGCGGCCGGTCACGTACTTCATCACGAAGTAGTCGAGCCCGGCCTCGCTCTCGACCCGATAGATAGGAATGATGTTCGGGTGGTCGAGCTTGGCGGCTGTTTTGGCTTCCTGCTGGAAGCGAGGGATCAGCCTGGGGTCGTGAGACAGCTCGGGCGGCAAAACTTTTATGGCCACCTGGCGCTCGAGGGCGAGATCCTGTGCCAGGAACACGACTGCCATACCGCCCCGTCCCAGTACCCGGATGATCTCATAGCGGCCGGTGAGAGTACGGGCCAGCCGTTGTCTCAGATCGTTGGTCGCATCGGGCGGGCAGACATGCGCCAGCTCACCCGATGGCGTACCGCAGTTGGAGCAGAAGCGGCCATCCACCGGAAGCGGTGTGTGGCAGCGCACGCATTCACTCACCGCAGCACCAGGAAACTGGCAAGTGGCATCGAGGCCTCGGATCAGGGCACCTAGTAAAACCCGGCACGTTCGGGCGAACTCCTTGAGCGGAGCAACCGAGGTGGGCGGGGTTTTTAGTGGATGTTGTGCTGTGAAGGGCCTTTACATCGGCCGCTCGAAGGGGACGGGCAAGGGCTGTGCCTTCCTTACGGTCTGCGGGCCTCCAGATACACCACGCCGCCTCCAACATTGCCCACCACCAGATCCAGGTCGCCATCACCATCGAGATCGCCGGCAGCCGGAGCCGCCAGCGCCGGAACCTCAGGCATTGAAGAGCTGTCTCGCTCGAACCGCGGAGCCGAGGGTGTACCCACGTTTCGGAACAGCAGCAGGCCATCCAGCTCGGACCCCACCAGCAGATCGAGATCACCGTCGCGGTCAAGATCCAGAAGCAGCGGCGCGCTGCGGCGGCCTGCCTTCATATCCCCGAATTCATCGCTTACCAGTGTAAACTCCGGCTGCTTCCGGCTGCCCCTGTTCTCGTAGTAGTTCAACCATCCCGAAGACTCGCCAATCACGAGATCGAGGTCCCCGTCCGAGTCGAGGTCGCCGAGGGTCGGC
>DATFFX010000208.1:0-3464 GCA_035249825.1 Gemmatimonadales bacterium
ACACGGTGGAGCACGTGACCCGCGCGGTGCAGCTACTGCGGCGAGCCGAGATCGATGACCTTTCGATGGATCTGATTTTCGGCCTCCCGGCGATCCTGGGGCGCGATTGGTCGGCCGATCTCGACCAGGCGTTTGCGTTAACTCCCCAGCATTTGTCGTTATACGGCCTTACGGTGGAACCACATACCCCGCTGGGACGCTGGACCAGCAGGGGTGAGATCATCCCGGCCGACGAGGAGCGCTACGCGACGGAGTTCCTGGAAGCCCACGCCGCTCTTTGTGCCCGCGGGTACGAGCACTACGAGGTATCCAATGCCGCCCTTCCCGGACACCGAGCTCGGCACAATTCCGCCTACTGGCAGCGGTCTCCCTTCATCGGACTGGGGCCGTCGGCTCACAGCGGGTTCGGCAGAGAGCGGCGTTGGAACGTACGGGAGTGGAGCGCTTATGAGAGACTGCTGCAGGCCGGGAAGTCCCCGCTCATGGGTCGCGAGCTGCTGGATTCCAGAGCGGTGGACCTCGAGGAGCTCTACCTGGGCCTGCGCACCAATGATGGATTGCCGTTCGAGCGGGTGCCGGCCGGCCTCCTTCGCACGTGGTCAGGGCAGGGCTGGGCGGCGCAGGTTGATGATAGAGTTCGGCTTACCCCGGAGGGGTGGCTGCGTCTGGACGCCCTGGTACCCGCCGTACGAGGGTAGTGCCAAGCCTGTTTTCACTTCTCACGATACCAGGCTGCTTCTAGATTTCACCCATGCCGAGTCCAGAGCAGCTCACTGAGCGCCAACTGCGCGTTCTCGAAGCCGTTGTGCACACTTATATCCAGACCGCCGAGCCCGCGGGCAGCCAAACGATTGCCCGGCGGTTCGGGTTGGGTGTGTCGCCTGCGACCATCCGGAACATCATGAGCGAGTTGGAGGATAAGGGCTACCTGTTCCATCCCCATACCTCCGCGGGACGAATTCCTACCGATCGGGCTTACAGGATGTACGTGGATGCCATCATGCGTCTCTCACCGCCCAGCGATGAGGAGCAGCATACGCTGCGCGCGGAATTGGGAGGAACGCGCAGCGCCGTGGAGGAGGTGCTTCGGCGGGCCGCCCAGGTGCTGGGAGTGCTGACGCAGGAACTGGGCGTCGCCGTGGCCCCGGCACTGGATCAGATGGTGATGGAACGGCTGGAGCTGGTCCAGGTGACGTCGGAGCGCCTGCTCCTGGTGTTCAACCTGCGCAGTGGAGTGGTCCGCACCATCTTTGTCGAGGTCCCGGGCTCGGTACCCCCGACTTCGGTGCAACAGGTCTCGCACATACTGAACGAGCGACTCTCGGGTCTGACCCTGCAGGAAATCCGCGGAACCCTGCCGGAGCGCCTGCGCGACGCGGCCGGAACCGAGGGTGGACGCGAGCTGTTGAACATCTTTATCGCCGAAGGCGACGGGCTCTTCGATTTGTCCGGCGAAAATAGCTCGGTCCTGTTGGGCAGCGCGCAGATGCTGGCCGATCAGCCGGAGTTCGCTTCCAACTCCAGAATGCGCGAGCTGTTGCGGCTGACCGAAGGCCGGCACTTGCTGAAGCAGGCGCTCGAATCGCGACGGCAGCGGGGGCTCAGCATCACAATCGGTGGAGAAAACCCGGATACCCGGCTCAGCGATTTTACCCTGGTCACCTCCTCATACGAGGCGGGTGGGCTCAAGGGTGTCATTGGAGTAATGGGCCCGACCCGCATGCCCTACGACAAGATCATTGGTTTGGTGGAGCACACCAGCCGACTGGTGGAAGGATTGCTGGAGTGAGCGAATACTACGCCCTGCTTGGAGTCTCCCGGACTGCCTCCGAGGCGGAGATCAAGAAGGCCTATCGGAAGCTCGCGATGGAGTACCATCCCGACCGAAATTCCGCACCCGAGGCCGAAGCCCGGTTCAAGGAGGCTACCGAAGCGTACGAAATCCTCAAGGATCCGGAAAAACGGGCTGCGTATGATCGGTATGGCAAAGCAGGCGTAGGCGCGGGCGGGGGATTCGGTTTCCACCACGTCGATCTCAGCGAAGCGTTGAACATCTTCATGCGAGACTTCGGTGGGATGGGTGGGTTCGAGTCGATTTTTGGCGGGGGCCGATCTCGTTCGGAGCAGCGCAAAGGCCAGGATATCAGAGTGACGGTCCGACTTACCCTGAGTGAAGTAGCGCTGGGGGTAAAGAAGACCGTCAAGATAAAGAGCCTCGAGCGCTGTACCGTCTGCCAGGGGAGCGGCGCCAAGGCCGGCACCAGACCGGCAACCTGCAGCAGTTGTGGCGGCAGTGGCGAAGTGCGCCGGGCGGTCCGCAGCATGTTCGGACAGTTTGTGTCAGTGGCGCCATGCCCCACCTGCAACGGGGAAGGCACCGTGATCACCGAGCCGTGTGAGGTCTGTCGCGGGGAAGGCCGGGTTCGCGGCGAGCGGACGGTCTCGGTCGACATCCCGCCGGGAGTGTCGACCAACAACTACCTGACGCTGCGAGGCCAGGGCGCTGCGGGCCCGCGTGGAGCTCCCAGCGGTGATCTCCTGGTCATGCTCGATATCAAGGAGGACGATCGTTTCCAGCGACAGGGAGACGACCTGATCTATGATCTTCCGCTTTCGTTTTCCCAGGCGGCACTGGGTGGTGAGTACGAGATCCCCACGCCATATGGTGACGAACGCCTGGCTATACCCCCCGGCACGCAGCCGGAGACCGTTCTCCGCCTCAGGAACAAGGGCCTTCCGGTTCTGGGACAGGACAGCAAAGGCGATTTGCTAGTTCAGGTGCATGTCTGGACTCCGGAGCACCTGAGCGATGAACAGGAGCGGCTCTTTCGTGAGCTGGCGAAGCTGGAAGGCGAGCCGCCCAAGCGTTCTCCCGGCTTCTGGTCCAAGCTGAAAGAGGCACTCGGCGCATGAGCTGGTGGGCCATCGATGTCTGGACGGCCCCTGAGCGACGGGATGATATGAGCATCTGGCTGGTGGCACGAACCGGCCATGCGGTGGAAGAACGCGACGATGGCACACTGGTGACGTTCGCGCCGGACGAAGGTGCCGCGGAGGCGCTCGTCGCCGAGCTGGAGCGAGAGGTGGATGCGACTGCACGGACAGAGCGGCGGCGACTCGAGGCGGTGGACTGGTCCACGGAGTGGCGGCAGGGGCTCGGGTCCCGGTCGTTTGGCAGGCTCAACGTCGTCCCCTCCTGGCTCCCCGAGGCGGCGACATCCAGTTCCCACACTGTCGTGCTCGATCCCGAGACGGCCTTCGGGAGTGGGGAGCACGGATCGACGCGGGCTGCTCTCATCCTGCTGGAAGAGTTGCTCCAGCCAGGCCAGCTGGTTCTCGATCTCGGCAGTGGCAGCGGAATTCTCGGTATTGCCGCGGTCAAGCTGGGAGCCTCGCGCGCCATCGGGGTCGAAATCGACCCCGAAGCGAATCGAGTCGCGGCTCGTAATGTCTTCCGTAACGCC
>DATFFX010000209.1:0-2991 GCA_035249825.1 Gemmatimonadales bacterium
CAAACGCTATTCCTTTATAACGCTTCAACCTTCCAACATACAAGAAGCTCGGGACCGCAGAGCGGCGGCCCGCGGGACCAGGGGTAAAGAGTTTGCTGTCGACTCCGGGATGGATGACCCGTATGCGCTCCGGGCGTATGCCACGGGAGATGAGATCGTCACGGGTACTCTCACTGATCGCGTGAAATCCAGCCCGGCGGTACGCCCACGGGAGCGGACGCTCGGCGGCCCACACGATGCTCGCGATCGGCCAGGCGACCTCGGCGAAAGCGGTGGTGCCAAAAAGGTGAGGTACGATAGCGCAGAACGGCACCCTGGTTCCGGCAGCAAGAAACAGAGGCAGTTTGTTGATGTCCTCTATCAGAATATGAGGACGCTCAACCCTGATCGCGCGCTGCACTGCATGTCGGCCGAAGAGCGCAAAGCTGTCGCGCCCGGCCACGCGTTCGACGGCGATCCCGTCGAGAGTGGTCCTTCGCGCCGCCCCTTTCCAGCCTGAGCAGATCAAGCGGACCCGGTGGCCACGAGCCGCCAACCGGCCGAAAATCTCGAAGAGGTGAATCTCCGCTCCGCCGGCGTGTGGGTTCGCCCGGTCTTGCCAGTTGACGAGAAGGATGTTCACGGTGCGAGAGACTCGAGCGAGGCTACAGCCGACCCAGTGAATGCGCGACACCGTCGAGGATACCGTTGACGAAGGCCGGAGCCCGGACACCGCCGAACCAGTGCGCCAGCCTGACTGCCTCGTCGATCGCTACCTTCGGTGGAACCTCACCCCGGCGCAACTCATGAATTCCCAACCGGAGTATGTTGCGCTCCACCGCCGCTATTCGACTCATCCGCCAGTTGTCGGTAGCTTGCATGAGCTCGGAATCGAGGGCCTCGATCTGGGAAACCACTTCAGCGGCCAGGGCTTCCGCTCGATCCAGAATCAGCGGCTCAGGACCGGTGAGCCGGGCGACCCCACTCACCACGATGGGGATCGACCCACCACCTTGCAGCTCCCAGGCGTAGAGGATCTGGACCGCCCGGGCACGACTCTTGGTTTCAACCCTCAGCATGTTCTGCTCGCAACTGGGCCAGGGCATCGGCCGTGCGGAGAGCGGCGGCGGCGGCCTCGTGCCCCTTGTTGCCGGCGTTTCCACCGGCACGGTCGGCGGCTTGCTGAAGCGTGTCCACGGTCAGCACCCCAAAGCCGACCGGAAGCGCGTGACGTACGGCCACCTCATTCAGGCCTCGTGCAGTCTCACCTGCGACGTACTCGAAGTGAGGGGTTTCGCCTCGGATGACGGCACCGAGCGCGATCAAACAACTGTATCGCCCGGTCTCTGCAGCCGCTGCAGCCGCAGCCGCGAGCTCGAAGGCGCCGGGCAGCCACACGACATCCACCTGGTCCCGCGCGACCCCAGCCTCATCACAGCAGCCCAGCGCGCCTTCGAGGAGCTTGTTGGTAATCAACTCGTTGTAGCGGCTTACCAGGATCGCCACTCGCCCGGAGGGGCGCAGGCGGCCGGAGAAGTCGGACACAGTCAGTGAGTGAACAGGTGGCCGAGCTTGTCGCGCTTGACCTGCAGGTAGGTACGGTTGTCCTGGTTCTGGTCGGCCAGAAGCGGAACTCGCTCCACGATCTCCAGGCCATAGCCCTCCAGACCAACCAGCTTCCGCGGGTTGTTGGTCATGATACGAATCGAAGAAAGCCCCAGGTCCCGCAGGATCTGCGCACCAATGCCGTAGTTCCTGAGATCCGGAGCGAATCCAAGGCGCTCGTTGGCCTGCACGGTGTCGGCGCCGGTATCCTGGAGGGCGTAGGCGCGGAGCTTGTTGAGTAGGCCGATGCCCCGCCCCTCCTGGTCCAGATAGACCACTGCACCTTTGCCTTCCTTCGCAATGAGCTCCATCGCCCGGTGTAACTGGAAACCGCAGTCACACCGCTGGGATCCGAACACGTCTCCCGTCAGACACTTCGAATGCATGCGGACCAGAATGTCGGGCTGGCCGGAGATGTCACCATGGACGAGCGCCACATGCTCGGCCGAGTCGACATCATTGCGGTAACCGATGATGGTGAATTCACCAAACCTGGTCGGCACCCGAGCCTCGGCCACGCGGTGCACCAGTTGTTCGGTGCGTAGCCGATACGCGACCAGCTGGGCCACGGTAACAAACGTGAGACCATGCTGGTTGGCGATCTCGTGCAGGTCTTCCCGCCGGGCCATCGACCCATCGGCGTTCAGGATCTCGCAGATCACCCCGGCCGGGTTGAGGCCGGCCAGCCGCGCGAGATCCACGCTGGCTTCGGTCTGGCCTACCCGCTGGAGGACGCCGCCTGGCCGCGCGCGCAACGGAAAAACGTGCCCTGGACGCCTGAGATCCGAGGGCACCGTGGCGGGGTTGATGGCGACGTGGATGGTGGTAGCCCGATCGGTGGCCGAGATGCCGGTGGTCACGCCAAAGCGCCGCTGAGCGTCGATGCTGACGGTAAATGCAGTGGATAACTCCTCGGTATTGCGCTCGGTCATCTGTGACAGACCCAGCTGATCGCACCGCTCGCCGGTGAGAGCCAGGCAGATCAAACCACGGCCATGCAAGGTCATGAAATTGATCATTTCGGGCGTGGCGAGCTCGGCAGCGCAGACCAGATCGCCTTCGTTCTCACGATCTTCATCGTCGGCGACGATTACGATCTTGCCGTTGCGCAGATCGTCGATCGCTTGCTCGATTGTTCCGAAAGTGCTCATGTCCGCCCTGAAAGCGTGAACGGTGAACTGTCCACGGTTTACTGTCTACGCTGCTCCAGAAGTTGCGCTACATACTTTGCAATCACATCACCTTCCAGATGAACCCGGTCTCCTGCCCTGCGCTCACCCAGAGTGGTATGCTGTAAAGTAAACGGGATCAGAGAGATCTGAATTATCTCCGGCTCCGGTCTCGCGTTCACGGTGAGGCTTACACCATCGACGGTGATCGACCCCAGGGGGAGAGCGATGCTCGCCA
>DATFFX010000210.1:0-3568 GCA_035249825.1 Gemmatimonadales bacterium
TCCAGGACATGCTGCCGAAGCGGAAGAAGCGCCGTACCGTAAAGGTGCCGGAGGCGCGGCGCGTCCTGGTGGATGAGGAGCTGAAGAAGCTGGTGGACATGGATGACGTGGTGAACGAGTCGCTCGACCGGGTGGAGAACCATGGCATCATCTTCATCGACGAGATCGACAAAATCGCGGGTGAACGGGGGCAGGGCGGTGGGCCTGACGTCTCGCGCGAGGGGGTACAACGCGACCTGCTTCCGATTGTGGAAGGCTCGACGGTGCAGACCCGCTACGGGTATGTCAGAAGCGACCATATCCTGTTCATCGCGGCAGGCGCATTTCACGTCTCCAAGCCTTCCGACCTCATCCCGGAGTTACAGGGCCGCTTTCCGATCCGCGTGGAGCTCCAGTCGCTGACCGAGCAGGACTTCGTGCGCATCATGACCGAGCCGGAGAACGCCCTCACCAAGCAGTATCAGGCTCTGGTTGCCGCGGAAGGCGCCGAGCTCGCGTTTACGGTAGACGGAATTGCGGAGGTGGCGCGGGTGGCCTTTATGGCGAACGATCGAATGGAGAACATCGGCGCCCGCCGGCTCCATACCGTGATGGCGGCCCTGATGGAAGATGTTCTGTTCGAGTTGCCCGACTACCCGGAGAAACGGATCGTGTTCGACGCCGAGAACGTCAGAGAGCGGCTGATCAAGATCATCAGCGACGACGATCTGAGGCGTTACATACTTTAAGCGGGTAAGCGGGTAAGCGGGTAAGAGTGTCATCGCGGGCGATCCCTTCCGCAGGCTAAGAGCAGGCTCCTCGTTCGCAGGGTGGTCGAACTAGTCTCCCGCGCTACAGCCCTCTATACTCGGGCATGTCCGTCATTCCGGGAGCCGAGGCCACTTCACGCCGGAAGTTGCTGCAGCAGCGGATTCCTCCGCGCTGGGGCGTCTTCAGCGCCGCCGTCCTGTCGCTGCTGGTCGGCAGCTTCTGGTTGCGGGCCACCTCTCCCCGACGCGACCAGCCACTTCAATCTGCGGTTCGCGCCGCCTCCGTTGCTGTGCTGCCGTTCGTCAACACCAGCCCCGATGTGGCCGAGGACTATCTCGGCTACGGCCTGGCCGCGGAGCTGACCCAGGCACTCAACGAAGTGAGCGGTTTGCAAGTGAGCCCGCGCACCTCGGCTTTTGCACCCCGCCAGATACGCGGTGATCCGCGTATCGCCGGCAGGCGGATGGGAGTGGCCACGGTGTTGCTGGGCAGTGTCCGCCGCTCGGACGACCGGATCCGGATCACGGCGCGCCTGGTCGATGTGGAGGAGGGATTCGATGTGTGGTCCGAGGCGTACGAGCGCGAGGCGCGTGAGCTCTTCGATATCGAAAACGAAATCCGGGATGCGGTGGCGAGGGCGCTTCGAATTCAGATACCGACCGATTCCACCGCTCACCCGTCCCCACCCGCCTCCAGCTTTCAGGCATACGATGCCTATCTGGCGGGGCGCTATGAGCTGGACCGGCTGAGTCCCGGCAGCAACCGGCGCGCGATAGCGCACCTGACCCATGCGGTGCGGCTCGATTCCACCTTCGCCCGTGCCCATGCTGCTCTGGGCGAGGCCTACATGAGACGGGGTGGCGTGGACGCGGTGTCGCCCCTTATAGCGGGGCCGATGGCGAAGGCGGCAGTGGCCCGGGCGCTCGAGCTGGACAGCACGCTGGCAGAGGCACACACGACTCTGGGCTACATTCGCTTTGTCTTCGATCGGGACTGGCGCGGTGCGGAGACGCAGTTTCGTCGAGCGTTGGCGCTAAAGCCTGGACTACCCGAGGTGTATCCACCATACGCGCGCTTCTTGCTGGCTATGGGTCGTATCGACGACTCGAGAGCGTTGAGCGAGCGCGCGCTTCAGCTCGGCCCGTTATCGCCTGAGCTGACACGTCACCTGGGCTGGCACTATCTCCATGCGCGGCAGTACGACAGAGCCAGAGAAACACTCCAGCACGCGATCGCGCTGGATTCGGCCGCATGGCTTCCCCATTTCGACCTGGCGCTGCTGGAGATGGCAACCGGCAATCATGCGGCCGCTGAGAGTCACCTGCGAGTTCCGCTGGAGTCATTTTCCCACCGGTCCGAAGTTCAGGCTGCACAGGGTCAGCTCCATGCAGTGAGCGGCCGCAATGATGAGGCGGAGGCCGTTCTTCAACAGCTCCAGTCTGCGGGTAACGACCGTTACGTCTCGCCTTATCTCCTCGCCACGGTCCAGGCAGCCGTCGGCCAGCGTACTGCGGCATTTGCCTCGCTGAATCGTGCGGTCAAGGAGCGCTCGGAGTTGGTGGCGTACCTCAGGATCGATCTTCGGGTGGATACGCTCCGCACCGACCGCCGCTTCCCCCGGCTCCTCCGTCAGCTCCGATTGCCATAACTGTAGGGCTCCGCTACAATCAGCCGGGCTTGAGGCTTTGTGCCTCGTTGTCAGCTCTGCATTCTGGCCCCTTCGCTACGCTCAGGATGACACCCGTGCGATCCAGGAGCTCCGTCCGCCACTTTCTCGCCATCCCCGACTTCAGCAAGGTCGAGCTTCTCCAATTGTTCGACCTCGCGTCGCGAATGAAGAGCGGCGCCTATCGGGAGAAGCCCCTCGCGGGCAAGACGCTGGGGATGATCTTCGCGAAAAGCTCGACTCGAACCCGGGTCTCCTTCGAGGTCGGCACCTTTCAGCTGGGCGGCCATGCACTGTTCCTGTCATCGCGTGATATCCAGCTGGGCCGGGGGGAACCGATACGTGATACCGCGCGGGTGCTCTCCCGCTACCTCGACGGCATCATGATCCGGACGTACGATCACGCCGATATCGAGGAGCTGGCCCGCTACGGATCCATTCCGGTCATCAACGGACTCACCGATCTTCTGCATCCCTGCCAGGTGCTGGCCGACTTGCTGACCGTGCGTGAGGCGCTCGGGGGGTGGGACGGCAAGGTGATCGCCTGGATCGGTGACGGCAACAACATGGCCAACAGCTGGATCAATGCGGCCGGCAGCCTCGGCTTCGAGCTGCGGCTGGCCTGTCCCACAGGCTATGAGCCGAATGCGGCAATTCTCGAGCGGAACTCAAGAAAGGCTCGCATAACCGTTACCACCGATCCGAGAGAGGCGGCCCGCGGCGCGCACGTCATCAACACCGATGTGTGGGCCTCGATGGGACAGGAAGAAGAACAGGAGAAGCGTGCCCGGGCGTTCCAGGGTTATATGGTAGATGACGAATTGATGAAGCTGGCGGAGCCCGGTGCAATCTTCCTCCACTGCCTGCCGGCCCATCGCGGCGAGGAGGTGTCGGACACCGTGATCGAGGGGCCGCGGTCGCGAGTCTGGGACCAGGCGGAGAACCGGCTGCACGTGCAGAAGGCGGTCATGGCGATCTTGATGGGCGGGCAGCGGGGCAGCGGGGCGGCGGGGCAGAATGACTAAAGTAGTCATTGCGAGGGACACGCAGTGCCCGAAGCGATCTCCCGATGACTGGTCCGCTCATGGCTGGGCCTCCCTGCGCCTTGCTCACAAGATTCAGTCCAGCCTACGCATGCTTTGAGGAATCGAT
>DATFFX010000211.1:0-12252 GCA_035249825.1 Gemmatimonadales bacterium
ATCCCGGGCAGTCGCTGTTCTTTCTGTCGCTCGAAGACGACCTCATGCGTCTGTTCGGCACCGACCGGATAGCCAAGTGGATGGACCGGACCGGGGCCGAGGAAGGCGAGGTCATCACCGGCGGTCTGGTGACCCGGGCCATCGAGCAGGCCCAGAAGAGGGTCGAGCTGCAGAACTTCCAGCAGCGCAAACGGCTGCTGGAATATGACGACGTGATGAACCAGCAGCGTGAGGTGATCTACTCGCTGAGGCTCTTTGCGCTGGAGCGGGGCGAGGAGTTGAAGGCAGAGGCACGCCGGATGATCGAGATGGCCCTGGAGTGAGCGGTCAATCAGTTTCTGGTGGGAGCCTCGAGCCCGGAGGAGTATGACCGGGGCGGACTGCGCGAGTCGCTTACGCTGCAGTACCTCGTCACGGCTGACGCCGTCGTCGATGCCGGTGCAACGCCGACGATCGATAAGATGGTCGACGCAGTGCGTGTCGAGGGGGAGGAAACCTTCCAGCGGAAGATCAAGTACCTCGGTGATTTCGGAAAAACTCTCGGCCTTCCCGATGTGGATAGCCAGGTGCTTTCGCAGGTGATGCTCTCGGTGTTGGACGAGAGATGGAAGGACCATCTCTACGATCTCGACCAACTGCGAAACGCCATTCAGTACCGGGCCTGGGGTCAGAAGGACCCGCTGGTGGAGTACAAGCGTGAGGCGTTCGAGATGTTCGAAGATCTCGTGCACGACATCCAGTCCACGTTCACCGAACGGTTCTTCAAGATTCAGGTCAGCGCGGATCCCCCGCCGCCGGAACCCAGGGCACGGCGAGTACCGCCTCCCGCCGCGGCCACACCTGCCTCCAGCGGAGCGGACGACCTGTTCGCTGCTAGCCCGCGCCGGGTTGCCGCGCCCCCGCCAGTCACGGCTGGAGTCAACAGTTCACTGGGCCCGGTCGGACGAGCCACAGCCGAAGTGCCGGAAGTGGGTCGGAACGATCCCTGTCCCTGTGGATCGGGCAAGAAGTACAAGAAGTGTCATGGGGTTGGTAGATAGGTCGGACGCTGCTCGCCTTCGGCTTGGTTGATTTGGCCCCGCTCCTTGGGCCATTTCACTAACCTCGCGAGGCCCGAACACCAGGATCTCCTCACCATCGCGTAACTTCCACTGCTTCTGCAGGATAATGGCACCATCCGGAGGTCAGAGCCTGCTATTCTGAGCCATGGTCGTGCCGATTGCCACCCTCCCGGGCGCCGACCGCCCCCGCGAGCGACTTTGGTCCCTGGGCCCCGCTGCGTTGACGACTGCCGAACTTCTCGCCATCCTGTTAGGTACCGGAGGCGGCGGTCAGGACGTTCTGGAGCTGGCGTGCCGCCTCCTCGAGGTGAGCGACGGATCGTTACGTCGTCTGGCCCAGCGGCCCAGGGCGGAGCTCCTTCGCGCGCGTGGCATTGGTCCGTCGAAGGCGGGACGTCTGATCGCCGCCTTCGAACTGGGTGCCCGGAGCGCACGGGAGGAGCGGCCGCCGGTGTACCGAATCCGGGAACCGGAAGATGTTCTCCGCCTGTTTGGGACCAGGTTACGGGACCTTCAGGTGGAGGAGTTCCACCTCCTGGCTCTGGACAGTCAGAGCCAGGTGCTCCGCGACGTGCTGATTACCCGGGGGCTGTTGAACAGCTCTCTGGTGCACCCGCGGGAGGTGTTCCGCCCGGCCATCGCCGAGGCAGCAGCTGGAATCATTGTGGTGCACAACCATCCCAGTGGCGATCCCACCCCATCGGCGGAAGATCGGGCGGCCACCAGACAGCTGGTTTCAGCCGGACAGCTGCTTGATTTACCGGTGTACGACCACGTGATCATTGCAGGAGACCGATTCGTGAGCTTCGCAGCGGCGGGACTATTGTGACCGGAACATTGCCCGACCTCGCGCCCGATCTGGGGGCGGTGCTCGAGCGGCATGCTGACCGCCTGGACCTGGAGCTGGTCGAACGGGCGCTCCGCTTCAGCGCGTCCGCCCACCGCGGGCAGAAGCGCATGTCGGGCGAGGATTTCGTCTCTCACACCATCGCCGTCGCGCTCATTCTGGCGGAGCAGCTGCTGGACAGCACCACCATCGTGGCTGCACTGCTGCACGATGTCGTCGAGGACTCGGATGTCCGGATGGAGGACATTGCCCGGGAGTTCGGTCCCGAAGTGGCCGGCATCGTGGATGGACTCACGAAGATCTCGAGCCTGACATTTCACTCCTCCGCCGAAGAACAGGTCGAGAACTATCGCAAGCTCCTGCTTTCGATCGCCAAGGACGCCCGCGTCATCATCATCAAACTGGGCGACCGGCTCCACAACATGCGCACGCTGGAGCACCTGCCGCCCGAGCGCCGGACCCGCATCGCCCTCGAAACGCGTGAGATCTACGCGCCGCTGGCACACCGTTTCGGCATGGCAGGTATCAAGGCGGAGCTGGAGGACCTGGCGTTCAAGTTCCTGGAACCGGACGAGTACCGGGAGCTCGCCATGCAGGTGGCGGCCAAGCGCGCCTCGCGGGAGCAGACCATCCTCAAGCTGAAGACGCCGCTCGATCTCGAGTTGAAGCAGGCGGGGATCGACTGGTTCGAGGTAACCGGCCGGCCCAAGCACCTGTGGTCGATCTTTCAGAAGATGAAGAAGCGGGGCAAGGCGTTCGACGAGATCTATGATCTGATGGCGGTGCGGGTCATCGTCCGTACCGTGCCGGATTGTTATCACGTGCTCGGGATCATTCACCACAACTGGACCCCGATTCAGGAGCGCATCAAGGACTATATCGCCAGTCCCAAGTCGAATGCGTACCAATCGCTGCACACCACGATCTTCGGTCCCGGGGGACAGCTCTTCGAGGTGCAGATCCGGACTCAGGACATGCACCGGACTGCCGAGTACGGCATCGCAGCCCATTGGGTTTACAAGCGCGATGGAACTCGGGATGAGCTCGATCAGCACCTCGGATGGTTCCGCCAGCTGCTGGAACTGCAGCAGGACACCCATAGCCCGGAGGAGTTTCTCGAGTTTCTGAAGATCGACCTGTATCAGGACGAGATCTTCATCTTCACGCCCCAGGGCGATGTGAAACGACTTCCCAAGGGCTCCACCGCCATCGATTTCGCGTTTCACGTGCACACTGAGGTCGGGCTCAAGTGCCAGGGCGCAAAGGTAAACGGACGAATCGCGCCACTGCATCGCGAGCTCAAGAGCGGTGATACCGTGGAGATTCTCACCAGCGCTTCCGCCAAACCCAGTCGTGACTGGCTCAGCCACGTGCGAACCGCCCGGGCTCGCCAGAAGATCAAGCAGTGGGTCAACCACGAAGAGGAGACGATCAGCCGGAGCCTCGGCAAGGAGATTCTCGCGCGGGAAGTGCGCCGCCGCCGGCTCGACTCACCTGACGATACTCGTCTGGCCAAGGCCGCCGTGGCGCTGTCACTCGCCGATGGCCCGGGGCTGGAGATCGCCGTTGGCCGGGGCGACGTGCCAATCGGCCAGGTCATGCGGGCACTCTTTCCCGACCTGCCCAGCGACGAGCTGCAGGAGCCCAAGCCTACCGTGTTCGGCAGAGTCATCGACCGCATTCGCCTCGGCCGTGGAATCAAGATTCAGGGTGTGGACGGCCTCATGGTCCGCTACGCTCAATGCTGTCAGCCTGTGCCCGGGGATTCGGTGGTAGGCTACGTGACTCAGGGACGGGGTATCTCGATTCACCGATCGGATTGCCCTAACCTGCTGACGCTGGCGGCGGACGAGCGCCGGGTCGACATTGATTGGCAGGAAACCGCAGGGGAGGCATTCGCGGTGCGTCTCGCTGTCACTGGTGAGGACCGGCGAGGGCTTTACGCCGATATCATGGAATCGATCAGCCAGACGGGAACCAACATTCGCGGGGCGGACCTCCACACCAAGGATGGCTCCGTCTTTGGCACCATCTTCGTCGAGGTAGACAACCTTCCCCACCTTGCCAAGGTGATGAAGTCAGTGAGGAAGGTGAAGGGTGTCACGGAAATCGAGCGGCGCGAGGCGCCACCAACTCATTAGCGGAATAAAGGAGAGAGCATGGATTACGTCGTCCGCGGTGCGGCATTGCTGGTAGCAACGCTGCTGGTCGGTTGTGAGGCCGGTGGCTCGCGGGCGGAGCAGGCAGAAACCGCAGCGGCAGATAGCGCCGCGGCGGTAGCCGATTCGATCAAGGCCGAAGAGAGCTCCAAGACTCTCAAGATCACTCACGCGATGATCGGGAAGCGCATTGGCGAGGGGAATCGTGTCACTGAGCCCACCTTTCAGTTCACGCCTGCGGAGACCGTGTTCGTCTCAGTCGGCACCATTGGCTCTCCCGACAGTGTCGCCCTGAAGGCTCGATGGACCAATCAGAAGGGCGAGGTGGTGGACTCCTCCGCCAAGACCATCAAGCCGACAGGTCGCGATAACACAGCGCTGCAGGCTGCCCGTCCGAAGGGGTGGACGCCGGGAGCGTATCGAATCACGATTTACGCGAATGGCGACTCGGTCGACTCGAAAACCTTCGCCGTAGCAAAGTAGGCAGCTCTCTGTCGTACTGGATTCTCAAGACCGATGCCGATGTCTACCCTTTCGATCAGCTCGAGCGCGAGGGTCACACCGTCTGGGATGGGGTGACAAATCCTCTTGCCCTGAAGCACATCCGCAGCATGGCCAAAGGCGATTCGGTGCTCGTTTACCATTCGGGCCAGGGCAAGGACATCGTAGGCCTGGCCCGGATTACCAGCGGACCTTACCCCGATCCCAAGCGCAACGATCCCAAGATCGTCGTCTTCGATCTCGCTGCCGACCGCCGGCTGCCCAGGCCGGTGCCCCTGTCGGCCGTAAAGGCCGATCCGCGCTTCGCCGAGTTGGGGCTGGTACGCATGTCTCGCCTCTCCGTGGTCCCGGTACCTCCTGACCAATGGAAGATGCTGCTTGCGATGGGTGGGATCGCATAGCTGTCATCCTGAGCCGCGCGAAGATCTCTCAGCTAATCGCAGACATTCTTCGCTTCGCTAGAATGACCGCCTACCGAACAAATCCCGGCAGTGTATATTCCCCCGATGAGTACTCAGCGTTTCGAAGTAGTCGCCCCTTTCGACCCCGCCGGTGATCAGCCCAAGGCCATCACGGAGCTGACCGCCGGACTCCGGCGGGGAGACAAGTACCAGACCCTGCTCGGGGTGACCGGGTCGGGCAAGACGATGACGCTCGCGCACACCATCGCCAACTACGGCAGGCCGACGCTGGTCCTCTCCCACAACAAGACCCTGGCGGCTCAGCTCTACGGCGAGCTGCGGCAATTCCTGCCCCGGAACGCGGTTGAGTACTTCGTCTCCTACTATGACTACTACCAGCCCGAGGCATACGTTCCCTCCACCGACGTGTACATCGAGAAGGACGCGTCGATCAATCAGGATATCGAGAGTCTCAGGCTTCGGGCCACGTCGAGCCTGATGGAGCGTGAGGACGTGGTCATAGTGGCAACGGTCAGCGCTATCTACGGTCTGGGCGATCCGGTAGAGTACCGGAAGCTCATGGTGACGGTGCGGCGGGGAGAGCAACGAGGCCGCGATGAGATCCTGTCGGAGCTGGTCCGGATCCACTATGGACGGAACGACATCAGCTTCGACCAGGGCACGTTCAGGGTGCGTGGTGATTCCATCGAGATTTTCCCGGCGTATGCCGAGCAGGCCATCCGGATCGAGTTGTGGGGCGACGAAGTGGAGCGGATAAGCAAGATCAACCCGCTCACCGGAGAAACGATCTCGCAGCTCGACCAGTGCGCCATCTACCCTGCAAAGCACTTCGTCACCCAGCGGCCCACCATCGAGCGAGCGGTGAAGGCCATTCGGGAGGAGCTCGCCGTTCGCCTTGCGGAGCTGAAGGGTGCGGGGAAGCTGCTGGAAGCGCAGCGACTCGAATCCCGGACGTCGTTCGACGTGGAGATGCTGCTGGAGGTGGGTACCTGCGCCGGAATCGAAAACTATTCCCGGCACCTGAGTAACCGGCTGCCGGGCGAGCGGCCCGCCTGCCTCATCGACTATTTCCCACCGGAGTTTCTGGTGGTGGTGGACGAGTCTCACGTCAGCCTGCCACAGATCGGGGGCATGTTTAATGGCGACCGGGCCCGAAAGCTCACGCTGGTGGAATACGGCTTTCGCCTGCCCTCGGCGCTCGATAACCGTCCGCTTCATTTCGATGAGTTCATGGCACTGGCGCCGCAGATGATCAATCTTTCTGCCACACCGGGTGATCTCGAGCTCCAGCTCTCCGATGGCGTAGTGGTCGAGCAGATCATCCGGCCTACCGGTCTGATCGATCCCGAGGTGGACGTACGGCCGGTACGAGGCCAGGTGGACGACCTGCTGGCCGAAATTCGCCGGCGCGAGGCTCTCGGCGAGCGGGTCCTGGTGACCACGTTGACCAAGCGGATGTCGGAGGACTTGACTGACTACCTTCAGCAGGCCGGAGTCAGGGTACGGTACCTTCACTCGGACATCGATGCCATCGAGCGCATGGAGATCCTCCGGGGTCTTCGTCTCGGTGACTTCGACGTGCTGGTCGGCATCAATCTCCTGCGCGAAGGGCTCGACCTTCCCGAGGTGTCGCTGGTGGCGATTCTGGATGCCGACCAGGAGGGCTTTCTGCGCTCGGATCGGTCTCTGGTGCAGACGATCGGGCGGGCCGCCCGGCACATCAATGGGAGGGCCATCCTATACGCCGACCGGATCACCGGCTCCATGCAGCGCGCGCTCGACGAAATGGACCGGCGCCGCTCGATTCAGCGCGCCTACAACGAGGAACACGGGATAACACCGACTTCGATCATCAAGTCCATGGAGCAGGTCCGGCTCTCGACTCACGTGGCGGACGCCCGAACCGAGCGTCCGGAACCAAGGACGCCGCTGCACGAGCGGGTGGATCTCCACGACCCAGCCAAGCGCGCGGCAATGATCAGTTCGATCGAGCGCCAGATGCGGGAGGCCGCCGCCAACCTGGAGTTTGAATTGGCGGCCTTGTTGCGCGATCAACTCAACGAACTGAAGGCTCTCGGCGCGCCCGACGTGCGCCGAGGACCCTCAGGCAAGATCCGTCGGCAGGCGTGACGCTTTCCCTTACGCAGGACGAGCTCGAGGCCAGGGGAGAGGCGCTTGGAAGAACGCTGGATCCGGGAGAGTTGGTGACCTTCGAGGGGGAGCTCGGCGCAGGCAAGACGACGTTCATCAAGGCCATCGCGCGCGGCCTGGGCGTCACCGCACCAGCTACCAGTCCCACCTACGCTCTGGTGCACCGCTATCGGGGTACGCGAGGGCCGGTGTTTCACCTCGACTGTTTCCGGCTGCGATCTCCCGATGAAGCCGCAGACCTCGATTGGGAAGGGCTCATGGCGGAGGGAGACGCCATACTGATCGAGTGGCCGGAGCGTGCCGGTTCCTGGATACCTGCACCGACCCGACGTTTCAGACTCCATCATCTGAAGGATCCCGCGCGCCGGGGTCTGGATGTGCTCTAGATGTTACTAGCCATCGACACTGCCACTGACTCTGCCTCCGTTGCCCTTGGTATGGTGGGCTCGGAGCCGTTGGAGGAGAATATGGCCGGGGCCCGGCGCCATGCCGCGGGGCTCCTGCCGATGATCCAGCGTCTCCTGGGGCGTGCTGGCGCGTCGCTCGATGAGGTGACGGGCATCGTCCTGAGCGATGGCCCGGGAAGCTTCACCGGACTTCGTGTGGGTGCCTCGGTGGCTAAAGCGCTGGTCCACGCGCGGAGTCTACCACTCTGGGTTGCCCCTTCACTGCAGGCGCGCGCCGCCGGCGTGGCAGCGCCCGGGAAGGTTGTTCTTGCCGTCTCGAGTGCGCTCCGGGGAGAAGTGTATGCGGCTGCCTATCGTTTTCTCCCGGATCGGATCTCTACCGAGCTGGCTCCCTCCGTTCGCAGACCCACGGACCTTATCGGAAGCGGCCTCGAACCGCATATCATTGTCGGCGAAGCACCAGTGGACATACTCGCAGTACTCGAGCAGTGGGGTGGGCGGCCAGTGACTGGTCCGCCCGCAGGTTCACCTCGTGCTTCGCAACTATTGGCACTGGTTGGGCGCGCCGGCGGGGCACGCCTGGTCGAGGTGGCAGCCGCCTGGGAGCCAGTGTACGGTCGGCCCGCTGAGGCGCAAGCCCGTTGGGAGAGTGCCCATGGACGTCGCTTACCGGATTCGGTCGGCAGTCCCGGCTGACGCGGCGCCGCTCGTCGCGATCGAGCGCCGTTGCTTCAGTGACCCCTGGAGCGAGAGCAGCTTCCGCGACGCGCTGGACTCACCCTGGTCGTTCGGACTCGTGGCGCACAGTGGCCGGACTATCGCGGGATACCTCATCGGGCGAGAAGTCGCGGGAACCGGTGAGGTCCTGAACCTGGCGGTCTCGCCAGATTGCCGCCGCCGCGGAGTGGCGCGCGCGCTGCTTCGTTCGGGACTGGGGTACTTTCGAAAGCGCGATGTGGAGGAGGTCTTCCTGGAGGTGAGAGAGTCAAACCGTTCAGCACAGGCGCTCTATCTGAGCTCCGGCTTCCGTCCGGTAGGCCAGCGAGCGGCCTACTACCGAAACCCAAAGGAAGACGCGTTGGTGCTCTGGCTGGCATTGAAGCAGCATGCGTAGATTAGGTAAGACAGACGTCTCATTTGGTTTGAAGCAGTACTTGTGGTTTCTGTATCATGCGCGGGTTCACCGCGGACCCACGTCGAACTCGGGAGGTACCTGTGAGTCGGAGTATGAACAAGGCCATCTTGGTCGGAAACCTGGGAGCTGATCCGGAAGTCCGCAGCACGGCCAATGGGTCCCGGGTGGCAACACTGTCCATCGCCACGAGCCGCCAATGGAAGGACAAGGCCGGCGAGAAGCAGGAAAAGACGGAATGGCACCGCGTGGTTTTCTGGAACACGAAGTTTTCGAATCTCGCGGATATTGCGGAGCGCTTTTGCAAGAAGGGAGACAAGGTGTACGTGGAGGGTAGCATCGAGTATCGCTCGTGGCAGGATCGCGAGGGGCAGACCCGCTACACCACGGAAATCAACGGCCGGGAGCTCATCCTCCTTTCCGGCAAGGGAGAGGGAGCGGAAAGCTTCACAGCTCCAAGCAAGGTCGCGGCTGGTGCTGCTGCGCCGAAGGGCAAGGAATCATTCGATGACTTTCCCGAGGCTCTCGACGCCGAAGACGACGACCTGCCGTTCTAGCCAGCGGGCAGCCAGGGCAGCGGGGCAGGAAAGAACTTGGAGTTGAAGCCGGAGATGAGGTTCGAGGCGGGTCCGCTCTCTTGCGGTGGCTGGGCCGCCCCGCCCCCTGCCGCCCCGCTGTCCGCCCGTTCTTCCGCCGATCGCCAGACCACTCGTGGGTCAGACGCTGGCTCCGGGGCATCTGGTAACTCACTAGCCCAACACGGCTTGTAAGACTTACCTCAAGTCGCTTCACAGTGGCGTTGAATTTGCGACTCCGGCGGCGAGATACCTCGCGTACGGCCGAGTCCTTGGTCCTTCACCAGACAGCGACGCCGCTGGGAGATCCCAATGCCGCGCAAGTGTTCCTGCAATCCATCCCGGCAACTTTCAGCGCGCCGGGCTCGGGCCCTCGGCTGGTTCGCCGCTCTGACGCTGGCGATCCCTGTCACCAGTGTGCAGGCACAGGAGCCGCTGCCCCAGACTCATACGGTGCGCAAAGGCGACACGCTCTGGGATCTCGCCCAGCTCTACCTGAAGGACCCTTTCCTCTGGCCTGGCATTTACCGGCTGAACACCGCGGTGGTGGAGGACCCTCACTGGATCTATCCCGGTGAGATCCTCCGGATCGCTCCGGACGCAACCGTCGCGGCTGTTCCCACCATGGATACGCCGCTGCCGCCGCAGCCGGTAGACACCACTCCAATAACCGAGTTTGGCGACTCATCCGAAACGCTCGCGAGAGGTCCGCAACAGCCCTCCTCGGCAGAGACACCAACCGACGAGTGGGCACCGCTGTTTCATAACCAGCGCGCACGTACAGTCGCCGAAATCCTCAAGGCATATACCGACCAGCCGTATCGCCCGCTCCGGCGCAGCGAGTTCTACTCGTCCGGCTTCCTGACGGAAAACCAGCGGTTGCCGTATGGTGAGGTACTTGGACCGGTCACGCCGCAGCAGATCAAGGCCACGAGCAGCCGGGCCAATGCGCTGCCCTACACGACCATCGCTGTGGCCGCGCCTCGCGGCGCAACGTATGAAGTGGGCGACACACTGTTGCTGCTGCGGATTGGTGCGGAGCTCGAGCCGTATGGACGCGCCGTGGTTCCCACCGGTCTCGCACAGGTCACCGGAGCGGTGAACGGCCACTATCTGGCCAGCGTAGTCGCGGTCTACGGGCCGATTCGGAATGGGCAGCAGGTACTGCCGGTGGAGAGTTTCTCCGCGAGCTCCGGGGCTCGTGCGGTTGCGGTTGCAGACGGAGTGCAAGGTGCGCTGCTGGGTGGCCTCGGACGGCAGGATCTGAAGGAACCCCAGATGGTCGTCTTCATCGACAAAGGCCGAGAGGATGGCGTTGCGCCGGGAGATCTGTTCGAGGTCCGCCGCCGCCCAGCGCGTCTCTCGGACGGCACGGTCCGGGTGAATGAGCTCATGGCCACCCTGCAGATCGTGCACGTGCGAGAGCGTACCGCCACTGCCATCGTTCTGTCGGTGGTGTCGCCGGACATTCCACCCGGCACCGATGTGGTGCAGGTCGCGAAACTGCCGTCGTAAAAAGCGGGGCAGCGGGGCCGTAGGACGGGAAACGGAGAATCGTCAGCAGTACTCGAGCAATGGCCGAGCCTCTCAAGGGTTCGGCCATTCTGCTGTTTTTTACGCAGCCCCGCTGCCCCGCGGCCCTGCTGCCTCCCCGGTTCCTTCCACCCGAGCCTCATCTATATTGGGGGCACTCAACATCGCAGTCCTTCTACTTACCAGACGCAGGAGATCGGGATGCCGGGACGCCCAGGATGAGCGGCAGGGTACTGGTCACGGGTGGAGCGGGATTTATCGGCTCCCACATCGCCGAGGGGTATCTCCGCGACGGGTGGGAAGTGAGCATTCTCGATGACCTGTCGCGTGGTCATGAGTCGAACGTGCCGCGTGGAGCCCGCTTCATCCGGGCCGATATCCGATCCCCGGAGGCACGCGACGCGCTCGCAAAGGGCCGCTTCGACGTACTCAACCACCATGCCGCTCAGATCGACGTGCGAGTCTCCGTCGATCGGCCGGCGTTCGACAGCCACATCAATGTCGTAGGCTTCGTGAACCTCCTGGAGGGTGCGGGAGAGGGTGGCGTGAAGCGCGTCATCTTTGCCAGCAGCGGTGGAGTGGTGTACGGTGACCCCGAAGTCATCCCGACGCCGGAGACCGCACCCAAGCTTCCGATCTCGCCCTATGGCGTGAGCAAGCTCGCAGGGGAGTACTACATGCGTGCCCTGGCTGCGCTCCGCGGCTTCGAGGGCATAGCCATGCGCTACGCGAACGTCTTCGGGCCCCGGCAGGATCCAAAGTCCGAAGCAGGGGTGGTGTCGATCTTCGTGTCCCGACTCCTGGGTGCACAGCCGCTTACGGTTTTCGGCAATGGACGCCAGACTCGGGACTATGTCTTCGTCAAGGACGTGGCTCGAGCCAACGTGCTGGCCTCCACGCTGCCGATCCCCCGCAATACCGATTTCGACGCTCCTGCCTTCAATATCGCGACATCGATCCAGCGCAACGTGCTGGAGCTTGCGGCGTCGGTCGGCGAGGTCATGCGTCGCGAGCCCAAGATCGAGTTCGCCGAAGCCCGGGCAGGCGAGCTATTCCGTAGCGCTCTCGATGTATCAAAGGCCAGGAAAGTTCTGGGCTGGTCTCCGCAGTTCCGCTTCGAAGATGGCCTTCAGGAGTTGGTGGACTGGTTCAGCAAGGAGGCGAGGTGATCCTTCAAGCCGGTGGGGCGACGCCCCAATCGTCGCTGGAGTTGGTACTTGCCGCCAGCCCCGAGACGAAAGTCGTGCTGGCGATTCTCACCGTCTTTTCTCTGGTCTCCTGGTTCATCATCATCCTGAAGTGGTGGCAGTTCCGGCGACTCAACCGTGCGGCCGACCGTTTCTTCAAGGAAATGGAACGTACGACGCGCTTGCAGGACGCTTACAAGTCGGTCATGAAACTGCCTCCCTCGCCGTACAACCGGCTTTTTCGGGAGGCGATCACCTTCTACTCCGAGTTGCGCCC
>DATFFX010000212.1:0-5278 GCA_035249825.1 Gemmatimonadales bacterium
GGACCTGGTCCTGGAGTACGCCTTGAGCGCCACCACGGTGGCGATTGGATGGTCGGGCTACGTCGTATCGTTCCTGGCCGACCTCGGCATCTACGTGCCGGCGAAATTCCAGGCGGCACGGGGAACCGTGGTGACGATGGCAGACGGCAGCACGGTGACCGCGCTCTTCAACATCCCGGCGGTTCTCATCATTGCCATCGTGACGACGCTCCTGGTGGTAGGAATCAAGGAGTCGGCGTCGGTCAACAACGTCATTGTCGTCATCAAACTGGCCGTCGTCGTGTTGTTCATCGCGCTTGCCGCGCAATACGTGGACCCGGAGAATTGGAAGCCGTTCATCCCCGCGAACACCGGCGACCGGGAGCACTTCGGCTTCAGCGGTGTGGTGGCCGGAGCGGCCATCGTGTTCTTCGCCTACATCGGGTTCGATGCAGTGAGCACCGCCGCTCAGGAGGCCAAGAACCCTCAACGCGACATGCCGATCGGCATCCTGGGCTCCCTGGTCATTTGCACCATCCTCTATATCGTTGTGGCCGCGATCGCCACCGGCGTTCTCCACTACAGCCATCTCGACGTGCCAGATCCGATCGCCAAAGTGGCGGACCACGCCGGCCTCGGCGTCTTCGCCAGCCTGATCAAGATGGGAGCGATCGCCGGACTGACTTCTGTGATTCTGGTCCAGTTACTGGGCCAGTCCCGGGTGTTCTACAGCATGTCGCGTGATGGTCTGCTGCCCGCCTTCGTGCAGAAGATCCATCCCCGTTTCCGCACTCCTTACATCACCTCCATCGTCACCGGCCTGGCCGTGGCCATTCCGGCCGCCATCCTGCCGGTGCGTGACGCGGCCAAACTGGTATCGATTGGTACCCTGCTCGCCTTCGTGATCGTGTGCACCGGGGTGCTGGTGCTGAGAGTGCGTGAGCCAAACCTGCACCGGCCCTTCAAGACCCCATTCGTATGGTTCGTTGCACCTGCGGGGGCGCTTTCAGCGGCCTACCTCATGTTCTATCTGGATGCCCAGACGTGGCTCCGGCTCCTGCTATGGCTGGTCATCGGCTTTACGATCTATTTCCTGTATAGCCGCACGCATTCCAAACTGGCGACACCGGGTGAACGGTGAGCGCTTCTCACGACTGGCCCTCCAGTCGGTTAGTATTTGGAAATGCCTCTGTCACCGGAGAAGGTCGCTCGGGCCCGGGAGTTCGCCGCTGCGTTCAAGGCAGGCCAGCGGGTTTGCGTCACCACCCATGTGAATCCGGATGGCGACGGGCTCGGCAGCGAGGTGGGTCTGGTGCACCTGCTCCGGGCTCAAGGCATCGATGCCATCATCACCAACCCCAGCCCTACGCCTCCGCGCTTCGATTTTCTCTTCGCTGACCTGGCAGGAGTCGATCGCTCGGCGGAAGCCGTCAAGGAGCTCCGCCGAGCCGATCTGATCGTCGTTCTCGACATCTCCGATCTCAACCGGCTTGGTATGCTGATCGATACCGTTCGGGACCGCGGTGTTCCGGTGGCCTGCGTCGATCACCACGTCAGTGCCGGCGTGCTCCCTCCCGGCCCGCGCTATCTGGATCCGGACGCGGCTGCTACCGGCGAGCTGATCTATGAGTTGGCTCGGGCGAACGACTGGCCGATTACCCAGGCAGCGGCCCGGGGGCTCTACGTAGCCATCCTGACTGATACCGGCGGGTTCCGCTTCAGCAACACGCGCGCACGTACTCTGCGAGTGGCAGCCGATCTGCTGGAGACCGGTGTCGACGCCGAGATGATTTACCTGGAGGTGTATGCCAAGGCCCCGGAAGGCCGACCGAGACTCTTCGCGGAAGCCCTGCAGACCCTGGTGGTGGAGCCGGAGTACGGTCTGGCTTGGGTGACGGTGCCCCCCGGTGCTATCGAGCGGCTGGGCGTATCCTCCGACGACCTGGACGGCGTGGTCGAGTTTCCCCGGTCCATCGAGGGTGTCAGGATGGCGCTCCTGTTTCGCGAGATCTCCCAGGGACGAGTCAAGGTTTCCCTCCGCTCGGTCGGTGATGTCGATGTCGCCGCCTTCGCCAAGCCCTACGGCGGCGGTGGCCATACCAAAGCCGCTGGACTCTCGATCTCCGGGACTCTGGCAGAGGTACAGCACCAGGTGCTTCAGGCTGCGCGGCAGTACCTGGGGCCGAACGGGGCCTCGAAGTAGGACGAACAGATAGCCGAGCACGTTTATATTCCGATCACGCATGTAGGAATTCCTCATCTGACCGGACATGGACACCATAGACAGGATTGAACAGACCCTCGACACCCTCCGGCCCTACATCGCTTCCCACCGGGGCCAGGTTGAGGTCGTGGATTTCGACGAGCAGGACGGTACACTGCTGCTGCGTCTGGGCGGCACTTGTCATGGCTGTGCGGCGTCTTCGGTCACCCTGAAGCAGGGAATCGAAACCCGCCTCCGTCAAATGGTTCCCGAAGTGAAGCACGTGGAGGCGGTTTAACCCTTGACCAAATCGCTCGAGGCACGGGTAACCGCCGCACTGGCCGGGATCCAGAACCCCAGGCTGGATAACGACCTGCTGTCGGCGGGAATGATTCGCGATCTGATGGTGACCGAAGAAGGAAAGGTGGCATTCACCTTCCTGCTGGCACCGGAAGATCCTGCCACGCTGGTTCGTTCGGCTCGCTCGGCGGTTGCAGCGGTGGAGGGCGTCCGCCGGGAGGAGATCAAGATCAACGTCACCAATCCAGCGGGCCCCGCGAAAACCACTCACGCACCGCCTTCGGGAGCGGGTGCCGCACCGGTACCGCCGGCCCCTCAGCCGATGGACCAGCCGAACCTGGGAAAGATCCTGGCCATTTCATCGGGCAAAGGAGGAGTGGGGAAGTCCACCATAGCTGCCAACCTCGCCATCGCCCTTACCCAGGCCGGCTTGAGGGTTGGAGTCATGGACGCGGATGTCTATGGACCCAATATCCCCCGCATGTTCGGTGTGAACGAACGCCCGGCAGTGATTGGCGGAAAAATTCAACCGCTCGAGGCCTATGGCGTGAAGCTGATGTCCCTCGGTCTCCTGATCGAGCGCGACGCTCCGGCCATCTGGCGGGGCCCGATCATCATGAAGATCATGAATCAGTTTTTGCGCGATGTGGACTGGGGGCAGCTGGACTACTTCATCGTCGATCTTCCTCCCGGAACCGGGGACGCGCAGCTGTCGCTGGTGCAGGGCACTCACGTCGCCGGGGCGGTCATCGTCACCACGCCGCAGGAAGTAGCAGTGGGCGACGCACTCCGGGGCGCCAAGATGTTCGAGCGGGTCGGCGTGCCGGTGCTCGGCGTAGTCGAGAACATGAGTGGATTCACCGACCCTCAAACCGGCCGCCGTTTCGAGCTGTTCTCGTCAGGTGGCGGCCAGCGGCTGGCGGATGAGATCGGGGCCCCTTTACTCGGGAGCGTACCGCTTCAGCCGCAGCTGGCTGCGCTTGCTGATGCCGGTGAGCCGATCCTGATCGCGGAGCCCGAAAGCCCCGCCGCTCTGAGCCTTCGCGATATCGCCGAGCTCCTGCAGCAGAAGACAGCTGGTCGTAGCGCACCTCTGCCGATTCTGCGGGGGTGAGCGGTAGGCGGCTCCGCACCGTCCACTCACGGCTTAACCTGCTGCACGCAGCATCTTACTTTCCGGCATGTCGATCATCACCCTCCTGACCGATTTCGGAAGCGCAGATCATTACGTAGCTGAAATGAAGGGCGTCCTTCTGAGCCGGGCACCGGGCGTGACACTGGTGGACATCACCCACGCTGTTTCTCCGGCCGACGTACGCTCCGGAGCATACGTTCTGGGCCGCACCTGGAATCGTTTTCCTCCTGGCACGATTCATCTGGCAGTAGTCGATCCCGGTGTCGGCACTACCCGGGCTGCACTTGCCTTCTCGGCCAATGGCCACCGGTTCGTCGGGCCGGACAACGGGGTGTTCACGCCGGTGCTTCACGACGCTGAAGTCGAGGCGGTGGTGTTGCCGACGCCGGAGACTGCCTCGCCAACCTTTCACGGGCGCGATCTCTTCGCACCGGCCGCGGCGGCTTTGGCTGCCGGCGTGCCGCTTTCCGTCCTGGGCCCTCCGTTCGAAGGTATACCCGAGCGGCTGGCCTACACGATACCTCATTACGAGGGAAAGACGGTGGTGGGTGAAGTGGTGTACATCGATCGTTTCGGAAGCCTGATCACGAATCTCACGTCGGAGCTGGTTCCGACGTATGCCACGATGGAGATCGAGGACCTGGATCTTGGCCCCCTTCGCCGTACCTATGCGGACGTGACTACCGGGGGGTTGCTGGCGTATGTCGGATCAGGTGGTGCAATCGAAATCGCGGTCCGGAACGGCTCCGCGGCGCGTCGCCTCGGCATCGGAGTGGGCGGGCGGGTACGTGCCCGATTGGGGTGAAAAACACTACAGAGGCACAGAGCACGCGGAGGGATACTGGCGGAAAAGATCTCCAGTCGCGTTCGGCATCAGGGAGCCTCTGTGCCTCTGGGGTGAGTCTGTGGGCCACGGCGGACCCGCTCTATCAGTTGCCGGGAGAATCTCCAGAGCTTCCGGATCAGCAGCACGGCAAGAATCACCAATACCAGCACGATCCCGGCTGTCAGCAGCGGGTACTCCGACGCCATCCACACCAGAAACACTGCCAGTCCGTCCTCCAGGAGGCTGAGAGTCCAGTTGCTGACCGGCTCGGGACTTGTATTGGCCGCGGCCCGGGTGGTCGCCTTGGCGCCATGAGAGGTAAGCGCGACGCTCCCGGCCAGGAGTGCCGCGCCCAGCTTCCATTCCTCCGGTACATTGCCGAAGGCACTATAGGAAAGCACCGCGGCGGCAGGCGGGCGGATGAAGGTATGTAGCGCGTCCCACGCACTATCGACGACCGGAATCTTGTCGGCGATGAATTCGACGACGAACAGCGTGAACGCAACGCCCAGAACAATCGGATGGGAGAGCACCTGCAATGACTGCGGGAGGTCGACCACTCCGAGCCGCTGCATAATCCCGGCTGCGGCTACGGTGGCGTAGACGTTGAGGCCCGACGCGAACGACGTGCCCAGCGCAAAGCCGAGGGTCTCGAGAGGGGACATGCTGAAACTTAAGTAAGAAGTGAGCGGTGAGAAGTGAGAGGTGTCACTTACTCCGGTTTCCCACTTCTTACTTCTTACTTCTCACCTGTTACTTCTCACTTCTCACTTCTTACTTCTTACTTACTTCTCACTTCTTACTCCTCACTTCTCACTCGCCTTCCACCCATTCC
>DATFFX010000213.1:0-3331 GCA_035249825.1 Gemmatimonadales bacterium
GAGCAGCACACCGATGAGCACAACCGCCGAGACTGTCAGCGCGAGCAGACTGCCGACTGCAACAGCTACTCGCCGAGCCTCGTCTCGATCCTGGTGCAGCAGTTTGACGTAGACGGGGATGAAGGAGGCGGAGAGCACCCCCTCGCCGAAGAGATTCTGGAGAAAATTGGGAAGCTTGAATGCTGCATTGAAGGCATCAGCGGCGGCGGAGGTACCGAAATAGTGGGCGAAAACCCGATTCCGCACCAGTCCGAGAATCCGGCTCAGCAGAATGCCCGCGGCGACCATTGCCGCAGGACGTGATGGCCGGCGACCCGGCTCGGTCAGAGACTCTGCGGTGGTGGAAGGGTGGACCGCTGGGAGGTGTCCTCGAGCAGCCGCTGGATGAATGCGTTCTCCTCCTGCAGGCTCTGCACGCTGCGCATCAGGTCATCGACTTCCGCCTCCAGGAGCTCGACTTTCTTCGCCAGTTCAGTCAGCTCCGGTGGGGTGACCTGGGGCCCTTCGAGACGTCGGGCCAGCGCTCGGCCGATTGGTGAATCAACCACGATTCCGATGATGGGAATCAGCAGTGCAACCAGGAGGATGAGGGCAATGATCGACATGAGTCGAGTCTACGACGGATGGAGGGCGCCCTCAAGGGCTGAGGCGTACCATGCCTCGATGACCTCACTCAATTCCATCAGAAGGGACTCACCGTAGCGTGCGAGAAATGGTGCCAATGTGAGTACTCGCTCCTGCGGCTTGTTGTCCGGCAGTACCAGAGCGCGTGCCTTGGCTATTTGGCCCAGCTCGATCTCCTGCCGGCGCTTCAGATGCTGAACCAGCTTTCTTTCGATGTCCCTCAGCCCCGATAGAGCCTGGTGCTTGACCCCTTGAACCGGGCGCGCCAGAGTTGGGTCTATCTCCGCAGCGCTGACTCCGAGCCTGTCATATTCCGACTCGATAGCTGCCCGCAGCTTCTCGATCGTGCGGACTGATTCCTCAGGTAGCTGGGAGCGCACCAGTCTTGCCTCGAGCGTACCCGCCGGCTCGAGCAGGTCGTCCAGATCGATGTCGAATTTCTGGAGCACCCGGTCCACGCGAGGCTCGATGAGCAGTCCGGACCACCGCGGCAGGGCGAGCTGGCGAGGGATGCGCATCCGTTCATACACGGGCGGTGTGAGCGCCAGGTAGCGCAGCTCGCCCGGTCCGGCCAGGTAGGCAACGGTCGGCAGGAGAGCGCTCTCGATAACGGGCCGCAGGAGCACGTTGGGGGAGAGGCGTTCGGGCTCCGAGGCGGCGATCCGCTGCAGCCCTGCCAGATCGAACCGTTCGCGCCCGCGTCGGGTCATGAAACCGTCACCATCGAGCACCAACCGATCTCGACCCTGCGACCCTTCGAGCATCACCAGCGTGGCGCCCTCGCCCACCGCCACGCCGGGATCGATCCCCGACATCTGCAGCTCCTCGGCTCTACTGCCGAGGTCACGGTCGAGGTCACGAGCGAGTCCCAAGGCTCGCACCAGATGCCGGGCGGCCGAACGCTTCAGGGAAGCGTGCGTACTGTCCAGAACGGCGATGCCCAGCGGCGCGAGAAGCTCGGCCAGCGCACCCGCAAAACTCCCGGCCACCGTGGCCTCCGGCCGGTAGTGCCGCCGAAGCCATTCCAGGGTAGAATCGCGGAATTCGGAGGTAGGCAGGCCGGCGGCCAGCTCGTCCAAGGCGACCTCTACCTCGGGGCCAAGCGGCTGGCGATACATGGGCGTGAGCGGCGCATCGATCGGCCGGGGAGACAACGATGCGGTAGTCAGCGTCCCTTCGCCTGAGATCCAGCTCGCGTGATTCGCCTCGGCGAAATCATGGTCATCGCCTGCCACCCAGAACACCGGCACAACGGGGCGTTGCCACTGGCGCTCGAGCACGCGCGCCAGAGACGCCGTTGAGACCGCCTTATAGATCGTGTACAGCGGGCCAGTGAACAGCCCCGGCTGCTGTCCCGTGGTGACCACGAATGCCTCCGGCTCCTTCAACCGGGCCGTGATGGAAGCCCTCGCTGGGGAAGGCACGATAGCCTCGGCCAGGGTCGGGTCAAACGGCCCCTCCCGCGGTGCGGGAAGCTCGACCGTCAGTGCGAGGGGTGTCGCCACAAAGCGCAGGGTCATCGGACCTGGCCGATCAGAATGGTTCGTGGGGAGTCCGAGGCGAGCGTCTTGGCATCATAGTCGCCGAAGCGGAAACGTACGGTGACGCCGGCGGCCTCCAGCATGTCCGACATCTGTTCGGGTTCGAACAAGCGAACTCGTTCCCGAAACTGCTGCCCCCGGGCGGCCCTGATGCTCTTGCACACATAGCGGCCGTCCGGAGAAACTGAACGGGAAACCCGCACCGTAGAACCAGCCAGCTCCAGTGTCTCCTCGGGTATCAGCTGACGGCGAACCGCCGCGGGATTGAGGAAGTCGATTACGAACCAGCCCGCGGGTCGCACCGTACTGATCATCTCACCGAGAGCGGCAGTGTGTTCGGCGTCCTGATCGAAGTAGCCGAAGCTGGTGAAAAGATTGACCGTCAGGTCCATGGTGCCCGGGCGGATCGGAAGCCGGCGCATATCGGCACGGACCAGCGGGGAGGTCGTCACCTGACGTGCGAGACGAAGCAGCGTGTGTGAGAGGTCGAGCCCCGTGCAGTGCGCACCGGCACCCTGGAAGGCGCGCGCGTGGCGTCCAGCTCCGCAGGCCACGTCGAGCACGCGCCAGCCGCGTTGGAACGGCACCGTTCGGCGAATGAGGTCAACGGCGCGTTCCGCCTCAGTGTTGTCACGATGAGGATACAGTCGCAGGTACTCTTCGCCGAACCATTCTTCGAACCATTCCATGGAAGCTATTAGCCTTTAGCTGTTAGCTGTTAGCCGATCCGCTCATAGCTCTTAGCTGATAGCTAATAGCTCATAGCTCACATCCCTTTATGGTACGGCTCTCCCTTCAGAATCGTAAATGCGCGATAGAGCTGCTCGGTCACCACCACGCGAGCCAACTCGTGTGGCAGCGTGAGCGGGCCGAGACTCCATCGCGCCGACGCCCGGGCGAGCAAGGACGGGTCGAGCCCCTGTGAGCCTCCGATGACGAGAGCGACAGGCCGGGAGGCCAGGAGCCAGCTCTCCACCTGTTGGGCCAACCCTCGGCTGGTCCAGGCGGTACCCTCTCGTGCAAGCACCACCAGCGTGGCCCCGGACACCCGCGAGCCGAGCCGCTCGGCTTCTTGCGCCAGCTGTGTGGCCACGCTTGGCGTCCGGCTGGACTCCCGGATTTCGTGCTCCTGAAAGGTGACGTAGCGTTGCAGCCGTCGTGCGTAG
>DATFFX010000214.1:0-6248 GCA_035249825.1 Gemmatimonadales bacterium
TAGCGCGCAATGAACCCTGCGAATGAACGCCCGCCTGCCGCCTTGGTGACGGCCGTCCACCAGTCGGCTCCGGTAAAGCCACGTCCCCTTTTATATGTGGTCTCGTAAAGCTGCCGCATCACGTCATCGAGAGAGCGTGCGTTGTCGCTGCCGTCTCGGATGAGGATGTCCAGCAGCAAGCCGGCCAGAGAGCCCTTGGGGTAGTACAGGTAGCCGCTGCCGTCGATCGGATGGATCCAGGTCGAGAGGGAGGCGTCTTCCAGTGCGGTCGCGGGTGCCTCGGCCACGGTGCCGACCTTTGCCGCCGTGAGCGCCAGGAACTGGGCCGAATCGATGATGCCCCCACGCGAGAGCGACAGATCGGCGTAGTAGTCGGTGATCCCTTCACTGACCCACAGCCAGGTTGTGGGCTGCGGCTCATCGTAGTCGTAGGGCACCATTTCTACCGGACGCAACCGCTTCACGTTCCAGGCATGAAAGATCTCGTGCGCGGTTATGGAAGCGAGCAGCGGATTCCCTATGAACTGCGGATTGTAGATGCCGATGTGGGAGTTGCCATGCTCCAGAGCACTCCCTCCGCCATAGCCGGCGTCAAAAATCAGAAGGTTGGTGTATGTGTCCCATGGCATCTCCCGAAAAACCGCGGCCTGCGGCGGGATCATCCTGGCAATCTGATCCCAGAACTGCTTTCGAGCTGTTCCAGCCAGAATTCCTGCCGGATAGGTGGCGAGCCTGGTCCAGCGTCCGGCCACCTGCATGCTGTCGTAGTCAACCCGCCCGATGAAGAAGGGCGTATCGACCAGGTCATGGTAGTTCGCGGCGGTATAACTCCTCGGAGTCTGGGCGGGTCTCATTCCGGTGGCCACGTGCCAGTCCGCCTCGGTCCTGACACTCACCGCGGCCGGAAAATCGAAGCCTCGGCCCTCGGGGTAGAACAGGAGATTGGTGCCATTGAAGAAAGCGAAATCCGGACGTGCCCATGCCATGGCATTATCGAGGGAATCGGCCAGGTAGTCGAAGCGGACTGTTACTGCCCTCGCCTTCCCCGGCTGAACCCGCCAGGTGTCGTAGTCCAGTTTGTCCCACGCCACCGGCGAGTCTCCACCGGTCGCCCTGAAGTCCACCAGCCAGCGCGCGAAGTTGCTGATTTCGTAGGCACCGGGAGTCCACGCCGGCAGGGACAGGAGGACCGGGCCCGGCCCCGCAACCTCGAACGACATTGCCACCTGTATTGCTCGGCGGCTCGCGGTGGTCGAATCGAAGGTGAGGTCGTAGCGAATATTGGTGATGGGAGCAGAGCGGATCGCCGCCGGCGTCAGCGTCTTCTGCTGCGCTGGTGCCGCCGGCACCGCTGCTAAGAGCGATGCGCAGATCAGAGAACCACGCCGAAATGGTCTACACCTCATATGCCTCTTGGTGAATGCATGCATGAATGACGTCATCACATCAGGAAAGTTGCCAGAACGAATTTACCACAGAGGGAAGGAGGGAATGAGGGCAATAATGGTTCCACGTAACCTCTGTGTCCTCCTTCCCTCTGTGGTGAAACCGCCTGGAGTCAGGTATCAGGTACTGGTACCCTCAGGCGTCAGGCTGGCGGGATAGCCGGGCGGAAAATCGCTGAGGCCGACTGCGGCGAAGCCAGGATTGAACTCACCTTCCCATCGTGCCATGACTACGGTTGCCAGGCAGTTGCCGATCACGTTTACCGTCGTACGCCCCATGTCCATCAGCTCGTCGACCCCGAGGATGATCGCTACTCCTTCCAGCGGCAGGCCGAAATGGAGGAGGGTTCCGGACAGAATGACCAGAGATGCCCGCGGCACTCCCGCAACGCCTTTGCTCGTCACCATGAGGGTAAGCATCATGATGAGCTGTTGTCCCAGGCTGAGATCGACCCCCGCGGCCTGGGCCACGAATATGGATGCCACGGCGAGGTAGAGGGTCGAGCCGTCCAGGTTGAACGAGTACCCGGTCGGCAGCACGAAAGCGACGATGCGCCGCGGCACGCCCAGCGCTTCCATGTTCTCCATGGCTTTTGGTAGAGCCGCCTCGGATGAGGTGGTGGCAAATGCCAACAGGGCCGGCTCTCGGACCATCTGAATGAAGGCACGCAGAGGCACGCGGGCCAGGAGTGCGACCGGGACGAGTACCGCCAGGACGAACACTATGAGCGCCCCGTAGAGTGTCAGCACCATCTTGCCGAGGTTGATGAGCACGCCGATGCCGCTGTGGCCCACAGTGACAGCGATGGCGGCCCCGATACCGATCGGAGCGAATTTCATGACAATGCCCGTGAACTTGAACATCGTCTCCGCCAGTCCTTCGGCGAACCCGAGCATGGCCTCCTTGGGTCTGCCCTTCACCTGTGAGAGACCCACCCCAAACAGAATTGAGAAGAACACGATCTGGAGCACTTCGTTGTTCGCTGCCGCCTCGAAGAAGCTCTGTGGTACCAGGTGCTCGAGTATCCCGCCGAAGGTCGTGGTCTTCTGCGCCAGCTCCTGTCCGGTTTCCGCGGATGCGGCCAGACGCACCCCCTCGCCCGGTCGAGTCAGGTTCACTGCAGCGAGGCCGATGAACAAGGCCAGGGTAGTCACAATTTCGAAGTAGATGATGGCCTTGAGCGCGAGGCGGCCTACCCGCTTCATGTCGTCCCCGTGGCCGGCGATGCCAACCACCAGGCTGCCGAAGATGATGGGGACCACAATCGACTTGATCATCCGCAGGAAGATCGTGGATAGCGGCTTGAGGCTGGTGCCCAGGTCGGGGTTCAACCACCCAACCAGAGCACCCAACACCATAAAGATCAGAATCCACTTGGTAGTGGAAATGCCTCGAAGGAAGCTCCAGATGGTCCTCACCGAGAGGCCAGCGCTCCCGTCTTGGCCTCTATCCCCGCCAGCACGGCCGCGTGAGAAGCTGCAAACTTGGCTACTCCCTCTTCTTCCAGCTCGAGAGTGACGGCATGGAGATCGATGCCGGCCTGCTTCAGAATGTCGAGCTGCGCTGGGGCGGCCGCGATACTCTCGCGTATGCGGATCTCGGGGGTGCCATGATCACGATACGCCTCGAACGTTTCGGGAGGAAGCGTGTTCACCGTCTGCGCTGCGGCCAGAGCCTCGACGTAGTAGATGTCCGGCAGGCGTGGATCCTTGGTACTGGTGGACGCCCAGAGCGGACGCTGTGGCCGTGCTCCCGCCTCCGACAATCTCTTCCAGCGTCCGGTGTCCAGTGAGCGCTCAAATATCGCGTACGCCAGGCTCGCATTGGCAATGGCGATCTTGCTTCGCAGTGGATGCTCCACGAGGGAAGTATCGCGATGGGCCCTGTCGAGCAGCGGGTCAACCTTGCTATCCACCCGGCTCACGAAAAAGCTGGCCACCGACGCAACGGACTCGACAGGAAGGCCTCGTTCCAGTCGGAATTCCATTCCTTCGAGGAAAGCCTCGACCACGGCGGCATAGCGCTCGATGGAGAAGAGCAGGGTGACATTGACGCTGATTCCCTCGGCGATGCACCGTGAGATTGCAGTGAGCCCTGCTCTGGTGCCTGGAATTTTGATCATCGCATTGGGGCGAGCCACGGCAGCCCACAGGCGCTGTGCCTCGAGAATGGTGCCTTCGGGATCGTTCGCCAGGGAAGGCGAGACCTCCAGGGAGACGAACCCGTCGGCGCCTTGCGACTGCCGGTACAGCGGCATAAAGACATCGCATGCCGCCTGCACGTCGGCGACCGCTATCGATTCGAAGATCTCCTCGGCATTGCGACCCTGATCGGAAAGACGACGAATATCCTCGTCGTACAGCCAGCTTCCGGCAATCGCCTTCTCGAAGATCGTCGGGTTCGATGTCATACCCCGAAGCCCGTGATCTGCGATCAGCCGGGCCAGCGCCCCCGATGCGACGAGATCCCGGGTGATGTAGTCGTACCAGAGGCTCTGGCCCAGCGCCGTCAACTGAAGGAGTGGATTCGGCTCGGGCCGCTGGAGTTCTGCACTCATCCCGACCTCCCCTGCTTGGGTCCTCGACTGCCGGCCAGTAGCTGCATGGCTGTCGCCGCGACGTGATCCGGGGTGAGCCTGAACTCCTGATAGAGCCGCTCGCCTGGCGCCGAGGCCCCGAACCCTTCCATACCCACCGTCGTGCCCTGGTCAGTCGTCCAGCGCGACCAACCGAACGGGCCCGCTGCCTCGACAGCAACTCTGGCGCGAACCGTCGGTGGGAGGACTACCTCGCGATATCGCTCGGATTGGGCGGCAAACAGCTCCCAGGACGGCATCGAGACAACCCGGGCTCGGATCCCGTCGGCGTGCAGCAACCGGGCGGCGCCCAGCGCCACCGCCAGTTCCGACCCGGTTGCAATGAGAATGGCGTCCAGCCGCCCCGTTCCTGGTGGGTCCAGGAGAACGTAGGCGCCCCGCCGCAGACCATCCGCTGAGGCCACTACCGATCGATCCAGCACCGGGAGCTTCTGCCGGGTAAGTACCAGCATGGTAGGCCCCTCGCTTCGCTCCATCGCCACTCGCCACGCCTCGATGGTTTCGTTGGCGTCCCCGGGACGGATGGTGACCAGGTTGGGAATGGCTCGCAGCATAGCAAGGTGCTCGACCGGCTGGTGAGTAGGACCATCCTCACCCAGGCCTATAGAATCATGGGTGCCGATATAGATCACGGGCAATCGCATAATGGCGGCGAGGCGGATTGCCGGCTTCATATAGTCCGAGAAGACCAGGAAAGTGCTTCCGAACGGCCGCAATCCTCCGTGGGCAGCTATTCCATTGAGGCAGGCAGCCATGCCGTGCTCCCGAACGCCCCAATGGAAGGTGCGGCCGCTGCTGGAGGGTCCGAAGGTGCCGCCTTGTTTGAGGGTAGTTCCGGTGCTTCCGCCCAGATCCGCCGATCCACCTACCAGATTGGGAACCGCTGCGGCGATTGCCTGAAGTGCCAGCCCGGACGCCTGCCGAGTGGCAAGCTGCCCCATCGAGGAACCGACCGTGGGCAGCGATTTCTCCCAGCCTTCAGGCAACTGGCCTGAGAACCATTGCTGGAACTCGGTCGCGAGGGCAGGTTGGGCTCCGCTGTAAGCACCGAACCGCCGTTGCCAGTCTGACTCGAGTTCCGCCCCCCGCGGGACAGCCATACGCCAGTCGGCCAGCGCCTCCTCCGGAATATGAAAGACCGGCTCGGCTGGCCAACCCATGATTTCCTTGGTCCGGCGCACCTCCTCGGTTCCAAGGGGAGCGCCGTGCGCTTCGGCGGTGTTGCGCTTGGTCGGAGCCGGGTCGGCGATAACGGTTCGCAGGATAATCAGGGATGGGCGGTCCATCTCGGTTCGCGCCGTCTCATATGCTGCCGCAATCGAAGCCAGGTCATTTCCGTCTCCCACCGTCACCACCTGCCAGCCGTACGCCTCGAAACGACCCGCAACGTTCTCCGAGAACGTGAGAGCGGTGTCACCATCTATCGTGATGTGATTGTCGTCGTACACCACGTTCAACTTCCCGAGGCGGAGGTGTCCCGCCAGGGAAGCGGCCTCGCCGGCAACGCCTTCCATCAGATCGCCATCGCTGGCGAAGGCCCACACCCGATGATCCACGATCGTGTGCTGCGGGCGATTGAAATGATCAGCCAGAAAGCGCTCGGCGATCGCCATGCCAACGGCATTCCCGAATCCCTGGCCCAGAGGTCCTGTCGTGGTCTCTACTCCCGGCGTGTGTCCGCGCTCAGGATGTCCCGGAGTGAGCGATCCCCACTGCCGGAAATTCCTGATTTCCTCCAGCGGCAGATCATACCCGCTCAAATGCAGCAACGCGTAGAGCAGCATCGATGCGTGACCACAGGACAGGACAAACCGATCCCGGTCCACCCATTGAGGATTTCCGGGATTGTGACGCAGGAAACGAGTCCATAAAACGTATGCGGCCGGAGCCAGTGCCATGGGCGTGCCGGGGTGCCCCGACTGGGCCCGCTCGACGGCATCCATGGCGAGAGCGCGTACGGAATTGATGCTGCGCCATGCCACTTCAGCGGGGAAATCGAATGCTCGGGATGATGGCGTGGGGTCCGGTCGCACGATCCGGCTGCGAGAGCTCTTGACGTTCAGGAAACAGCTCCTTTCGGAGGTGAGGCCAGGCCGGCGGTGGGAAAGGGAAGATAGCCGGGAGGGCGGAGGGCGGTAGGTGAAGAGGCGGTAGATGAAGCGGGCGGTAGAAGAAGAGGCGGTAGGTAAAGAGGGAGTAAGCGAGA
>DATFFX010000215.1:0-3413 GCA_035249825.1 Gemmatimonadales bacterium
GCACCCAGCAGCATCGCACCTTCCAGGTCGGCGCCGGCCAGGGTATTCGCCGGCACTTCCATCAGCGGCGCGCCGGTCTCCCGGTGACGAATGACGATCATGGGGGAGAAGATGTTCGACCTTGCCGGAGTGCGCTAGATCGCTGGCGGGACGGCGGTACGGCGGTAGCGTTGGCCCAGGAGTCATCGCAAGGCGGGCGGGCGTATCGCCCTTCTCAGGCAACAGAGCGCCGGGAGACAAACCAGTCGGCGTAGTACAGCGTCCAATCCGAGTTCGGGGGTTTCCGCTGCACGTCCTGGTCCAGCTTTCGGAGTGCGGACGCGAGATCCGCCGGCTCTATGATCGAGCCCAGCAGCGAGGACAGGGGCATAGCCAACTCACTCGCATACCAGGTTGGCCAATCCTGGTCATCACCAGTGCTTGCGGCGAAGGCGCGGTGATACGCCCGTGCTGTGCTCCGGAGCAGGTGCGCGACAGCCAGGTGACGTTGGGTCATGGGGTGGCCTCTCTCCCGCTCCGCACACCCATCCGTTCTCCGCCTCGCGAGCACCCGCCCCGGAACTCGAAATGGGCGTCGAGGAGCAAGCGCCCTCTGAGTGCGCTGTCGCGACCGCGGAGAAGACAGTCTGCCAGCAACCGGTCGGCTAAGGTGGCGGCGGATTCCCAAACCCCGGGCTTGAGTGTGGGGTAGATGAAGGCGTACTCCGGCCTGAGCCGGGCCTCTCTGTGCTCGACCGGGAATCGGCCGGGCGCTTCCCAGGAGGAACGGTCGGCTATCGTCCCCGGCATCATGAAATCAGTACTCCCCCACTTCGCAGTACACCTTGATGGCGCCCTTGGCAGACGTCAGCGCCTCCAGGAGAAGGTTCCAGTTCTCCAGACCCTTCACCGGATGGGTGAGCAGCCGTTCCAGCCAGCCGGGATACTGCGACTCGGCATGCGCCATGTCCTTCACGCCCATTTCGAAGTACTCCCGGTTGGCGTTCACGGTACCGACCATGACCTTGTTGCCGAGGACGAACTCCAGGTTGATCCTGTCGGCGGGAACCTCGATCATGCGGTCGCCTCCAGTGACACTGGACAGCACCAACACTCCGTTCCTGGCCAGCGCCCGCATGCTCTCGAACACCACCGACGACGCCCCGGTTGCCTCGAAGATCAGGTCGAACGGGCCGTACCGAGTGGCACCCTCCATGATCGGAGTGGTCACCGTGGACTCGTAGCGCGCGCCGAGGTCATGAATCAGATCGGAATTCAGGTATGGTGCCGCGGTGCGACCGAAGACCGTCACCTCGAGGCCTCGCAGTCGCAGCGCGAGCGCTGCCAAGAGACCGATAGTCCCGGCACCCATTACCGCGGCACGCCGGGGTCGCCACACCCGGAGACGCCGCTGGATCTCGTACGCCTGAGCGATTCCTTTCTCCACGACCGTGGTCGGCTCCAGGAGGACCCCTGCCTCCTTGAGCCCGGGAGGAACCTTTACGATGTACTCCGGATCGTCGACGTAATACTCCGCCAGATAGCCGTGACGGAGATTAATACCGCGCTCGTAGTACATGTCGTCGGTGGTCATGTCGTAGGTGCCGATCCGGTCGTAAATGCTCGAGCCGGGGCGCCGCACTGTGGCCACCACGTAATCCCCCACAGCGAGCTCGGTGACACCTGGGCCGACCTCCACCACGCGGCCGAAGCTCTCATGTCCGGTGATCAGATAGTCGAAGCCCGCAGGCGCCGCGCCGTACTCCGCCGCATTGATCTCCTTATCGGTTCCGTCCACCCCGACCCTCAGCACTTTCACCAGCACTCCTCTGCCTTCCGGGATCTCCTCCAGTAACGGCTTCGGGACATTCCGCAGGTGCATGGTGTTCGCCTTACCGGGATGCACGGCAATGGCTTTCATCGTCTCCCGGGCGGCCCTGTCCGTCCTGGGCTTTGACATCGGAGCGCTTGCAATTGGCTCTGTTGCGGTTGGCATCTACGGTTTCCTCAGGATTCTGCCAGTTGAACCACATGCCCATCCGGGTCCTTGACCAGGATTCCTTCCGTAAATCCCAGAGTGGAATCGGGAAGCTCCACAGGCGCCGTCGAAAGCAACCGGAACCTGCCCCGGCGCACGACACCGGCAGCGGCGGAGGCGTCAGGAACCAGCACCGTGGTCTGCCAATGCACCAGATCGTTTGGGCGTGCATCCGCCGGATAGGGTCGCCCATCCCGAGGGGCGAGATACTCGAGAAACTCGATTCCAGGCCCTCGGGATGCTCGTAGCGCGGTGATGCGCAGCCTGGCGCCCTGCACGTTATTCAAGTGCTCCTGCTCGGTGCCGGAGTTCATGCTCTCTCCGGCGACGCGCAGTCCGAGCACATCACGATAGAAGGCCAGGCTGCTCCTGGTGCTCCGGACCACGATCGCAGTGTGGTCGATACCAAGGAACAATCGATTGCTCGGCCGGCGCCATTTTGAATCACCCTTGTCGCGGGGAAACTGCAGCACCTCGAGCGGATGCCCGTCGGGATCCTTGAAGTAGAAAGCGCGAATACCCGCCGCGCCCGGAATCGTTTTCGGCAGGAGCTGCGGCCCGGTTGACGCATGCTGGACCTTGAACCGGCGGAGCCGGGCGTAAGCCTGGTCCATGTTGCTCACGATGATGGCCACGTGCTGAAACCAGCGATCATTACTGCGCGAATCGAGGGGAACGGGTCGTCCCTTCGGTGTCAGGTACTCGGTCAGCTGGAGATACTCCTCACCCAGCCGCAGCCGCACCACCCGGAGCCGGGCCCCAAAGATGCTGTGAAGCTGCTCGTACGCGGGACCCAGCACCTCATCATCGGAGACCCTGTCGAAGTCGAGCACCCGGGTATAGAAGTCGACTGAACGGTCCATGTCCGACACGGTGAAGCCGACCATGGCCACAGCCTGGACCCCCGCCGTCGATGGAAATGGCACACTGGCGCTGACTGGCTGAGCTGCCGCAATCCCGGGCCCGTTCCAGGGCTGGGAATTTTGAGCCGCTCCTGCAGTGGCGACGATCAGAGCTGCCAGCCCCAGTCCGCACCTCAGCACCAGGGAGCCTGGCAGGCTCCTGGTAGTACCCGGGATGAGGGGGAGTGCATTCATGCGGTCACCCCCGCAGCGATGCCGTTCCTTGCTGTCAACCAGCCGCTCGCCCGCGCTCCCAATCGCTCGAGGATGTGGTCCCCGACGCGCAAGGCGTTCGCCATGATGGTCAGCGCCGGATTCACCGCACCGCTCGACGGGAAGAAGCTCCCGTCCACCACGTACAGGTTTTCCACCTCATGCGTCCTGCAGTTCGGGTCCAGGGCGGAGGTTCCAGGATCTCGACCAAACCGGATCGTACCGTTCTGGTCCAGGGCGGAGGTTCCAGGATCTCGACCAAACCGGATCGTACCGTTCTG
>DATFFX010000216.1:0-2210 GCA_035249825.1 Gemmatimonadales bacterium
CGTCACACCCGAGTACAACCACGCCATGCCCGGGCTCCTGAAGCACGTGCTCGACAGCTGCCTCAAGGAGTACATCCACAAGGCTGCCGGCATCGTGGCCGTGTCTGCTGGCCCATTTGGAGGTACCCGGGTGGTCGAGACGTCACTCCCGGTGCTTCGAGAGCTCGGCCTCGTGACGATCTTCTGGGATGTCAACGTAGGAAGCGTCGCGAAGGTGTTCGATGAAACCGGCGCGCTGCTGGACGATGCTTTTGTCCGGCGCACCGATAAGTTCCTCGGCGAGCTGATCTGGATGGCCAGGACTCTCAGATACGGCCGCGAAAACGTAGCGCTGAATTGAGAAGCCAGGAGCCGACGATGCAGCTCACTCAAGCCCTCCGCTGCCCCCGATGCAGCACCGTCATGAACCGGCATGCCGAAAAGGTGATTCATGCCGACAACATCGGGGATCTTGCGTTGGTGGATCCCGACCTGGGCGGCATTCTCGAGGAGACGCATGCCTGCCCCAGGTGCGGAAATATCGAAGCCCGGCAGGTGTGACTTGCTCTCCAACCGAGAAGCGCGCAGGATATAGTGAGCCTGCAACGCGAACGCCTTCGCCCCGGAGCCATGTTGCCCGAGCTGTCGCGAGTGTTATCCGGCCCTTCGACGCCTGAGCTCACCCTCAGGACCCAGCACGCGACCTTCGAATCGCTGTTCGCCGCAGCCTTCAGCACGGCGTACGGGATAGCCATGCGGCTGACCAGAAACCAGGCGGATGCCGAAGATCTGGTCCAGGACGCCGCCTTGCTCGCGCACCGCGCCTTCGGGTCCTTCGAGCAAGGCACCAATTTCCGGGCCTGGTTTTTCAAGATCCTGACCAACTGCTATTACTCCCAGCGTCGGCGGGCGAAGAGCCGCCCGGTCACCTCGGATCTGGACGATACGCCGGACTTGTACCTGTACGCTCGCTCTGGTGAGGCAGGCTTTCCTACTCAGGGATCCGATCCCGCCTGCGAGCTCCTCGACAAGCTGGGCACCGAGCGGATTGTCGCTGCCATCAGCCGGCTGCCCGACGAGTACCGGATTGTTTGCACGCTGTACTTCATGGATGACTTGAGTTACGAAGAGATCGCCCGGATTCTCGAGTGTCCGGTTGGGACGGTCAGATCGAGGCTCCACCGCGGCCGGAAAATGCTGCAGAAGGCGTTGTGGCAGATCGCCGAGGAGGATGGAATTGTGAGCCACCCTGCACAGCAGGAAGACGCATGAGTCGTGTGGATCGTACCAACTGCGAGGAGGCATTCCGTCGCCTCGACGATTTCCTCGACCGCCGGCTGACCCCGGATGAGATGAGGATCATCGAGAAGCATCTGGAGGTATGCGCCTGGTGCACCCGCGAATTCAACTTCGAAGCCAGCGTGCTCCATGGGGTAAAGGGGAAGCTCCGCCAGCTGGAGGCGCCGGCCGATCTCGTCACCAAGATCCTCTCTCAGCTTCCACCCACCCCCGAGGCACAGAGCTAGAGCGCGGGAGCTGCCATCCCGCGCAACGCCTCCAGTTCGCGTATTTCCACGTCCATACCTTCGAGAAACTCGTCGGGCAAGCCTCCCAGGCATTCCCTCAGAGTCTCCAGGTCGATACAGGAGGGGCTCAGGTACTGAAGCGAGTCCAGGCCCAGTGCACGATGCAGGTCGTGGCAACGGGCGAACACCGTTCTCGAGAGGTGGGCCCCGGTGAAATCAGTTTCGCAGAGCTGATTGCCGCTCAAGGTAGCCGTTGCCAGCTCGGCGTGCCGCAGGCTCGCCCTCCGCAGATCTGAATCGTTGACCAGAGCACCCGCGAGCATGGCATAACTCAGGTCTGCATCGGTCAGCTTGGAATTGCTGAGGTTGGCCGCGGTCAGATCGGCGCCCACCAGGGACGCTGCGCCCAGATCACACCGGGTCAGATCGACGCCCTGCATCACCGCATCGCCGAACTTACAGCCGGTGAGATTCGAGAAGTTGAGATACGCTCGGGTCAGATCCGCGCCAGTGAAGTCGGTGCCAGCCGGTACCCCCGCACCCATGTTGACTCCCTGGAACCGCGCATCGGTTATGCTGGCATTGCGGAAGCTCGTGCCCACCAGGTTGGCCAGCGTGACGTCCGCGTCTCGCAGATCGGCACCGTCCAGAACCGCGCCCTGCAGATCGGCCTGGCAGAGGTCCACCACACGCAGCCGGGCGCCT